>NZ_JBQCZW010000001.1:0-187879 GCF_052089425.1 Ancrocorticia sp.
TGCCGACGCTCTGGACCACTTACGGCGCCCGTTGACAAGGTATAACAGGTCAACAAGCGCCGTAAGTTGTCGAACGCGAAAACGAGGGCTAACGGCCTGGTCCAATGACAGGCCGCGGGGCTTGCGGCCGCGGGACGAGACCCGTAGGGCGCGCGCTGCTGGCCACCTGCCAGATCGAGAACTACCCGTCCAATGCCAGACCGGGAGCTACTGGTTCTCCTTGATGTAGGTGGCAACCGCGGCGGATACGTTATCTGCCACGCGGCTATCAAACACACCGGGGATGATGTAGTTGGGGTTGCGCTGATCATCGCCCACCACGTTGGCAACGGCGATGGCGGCGGCGCGGAGCATCTCATCATCGATCTGTGAGGCGCCCGCCTTGAGCATGCCCTTGAACAGCCCAGGGAACACCAGCACATTGTTGATCTGGTTCGGGTAGTCCGAACGCCCCGTGGCCACGATGGCGGCATGCTTGCCCGCATCGGCGGGATCCACTTCGGGAGTTGGGTTGGACATGGCGAACACGATCGCATCATCGGCCATCGTGGCGATGTCATCACCAGTCAGAATGTTGCCTGAGGAGACGCCAATGAACACGTCAGCTCCTGCCAGCACATCCTTGAGACTGCCTTCCACCCCACGAGGGTTCGTGTTCTGAGCGAGCCAGTTGCGATGCGGGTTAGCTTCCTCCCGGAAGGGCCCGAGTGCTCCGTTACGGCCGCACCCGATGATATCTGTAGCCCCATGGAGTTTAAGCAAACGGATGATGGCCGATCCGGCAGCGCCCACACCAGACAGGACGATCCGCACGTCCTCGATCTTCTTATCCACAACGCGCAGAGCGTTGATCAGTGCCGCCAATGTGACGATAGCTGTTCCGTGTTGATCATCGTGGAACACGGGGATATCTAGCTCATCGCGCAGGCGCTCTTCGATTTCGAAGCAGCGCGGCGCGGAGATGTCCTCAAGGTTGATTCCTCCGTATACCGGCGCAATGGCCTTGACGATGGAGATGATTTCCTCCGTGTCCTTCGTGTCCAAGCACACCGGCCAGGCATCGACGCCGCCGAACTCCTTGAACAGGGCAGCCTTGCCCTCCATCACCGGCAGGGCGGCCTCAGGTCCGATATCGCCCAAGCCCAGCACGGCCGTACCGTCCGTGACCACTGCCACCGTATTCTTCTTGATGGTGTACTGGCGTGCATAGTCCTTATCGCGAGCGATCTTCTTGCACACGCGAGCAACGCCCGGCGTATAGATCCGAGCCAAGTCCTGACGGGTCCGCAGAGGGTTCTTGAGCGAAACCGAAATCTTTCCGCCCTTGTGCGCTTCGAGCGTGGCGTCAGAAATCTCGATAACGCGCGTGCCCACCATCATCTCGATGCGGTCACGTACTTCGTTGACGTGAGGGGTGTTGACGCAATCGCATGTGAGGAGAACAGTGAGCGAGTCCGCTTCGGATTGCAACATGTCAATTCCGGTTACGAGAGCGCTCGCATCAGCAACCGCCTCGACAAGGTGCTGGGTCGCACGCGGGTTTGACGGCACCTGAACCCGCATGGTGACGGTGTAACTCGGGCTTGTCATGGGCATCGGATAACCTCCAAATAGCAAGGGCCAAAGCAGTTGTGGCATGCCGCCACCTTACGGACTGGTCTGACCACTTTCAGATCCGCACATCATGCTACCCCACCGGCTTGCAGGTCCCCGGATTATAGTTCTTTAGTCCCATATTTTGTCTCAAAACCACGTGTTGTTACATGACAAAGCGGGGCCCCGAATCATCGGAGCCCCGCCACGCGGGCGTGCAGCACCTACTGCTGCGCACGCTCCATAATGAGCTCGCGAACACGAGCGGCATCGGCCTTACCACGTGTTGCCTTCATGACTGCACCAACGATGGCGCCGGCAGCCTGCACCTTACCCCCCTTGATCTTCTCCAAGATGTCCGGGTTTGCGGCCAGAGCTTCGTCAACGGCAGATACCAACGCACCATCATCCGATACGATCTCCAGCCCGCGCGCTGCCACCACCTCGCCGGGCGTCCCCTCGCCTGCCAGAACCCCTTCGAGGGCCTGCCGCGCCAGCTTGTCATTGAGTTTGCCCCCGGCAACCAGCTTGTCCAGTTCGGCCACATCGGCCGGGCTGACGGGAGCATCCTCTAGTTCGATCTCAGCGTTCTTGGCGAACCGGGAGATGTCCCCCATCCACCACTTGCGCGCGCCAGCCGGCGTTGCACCCGCCGTGATGGAATCTTCCACCAGATCGATGGCGTTGGCGTTGACCAAATCACGCAGTTCTTCGCCAGAGAGCTTCCATTCCTCCTTGATCCGGCGCCGCCGTGCGATGGGCAGCTCCGGCAGTCCGGCACGAAGCTCCTCAACCCACTCACGATCGGGTGCCACAGGCACCAGATCCGGCTCGGGGAAGTAGCGGTAATCCTCGGAATCGGACTTCACACGGCCGGAGGATGTGCTTCCATCCTCCTCGTGGTAATGCCGCGTCTCCTGAATCACGGTGCCGCCTGAGGTCAAGATCGCGGCCTGGCGCTGGATCTCGTAACGCACAGCGTTTTCGATCCCGCGGAAGGAGTTGACGTTCTTCGTTTCGGTTCGTGTACCCAGCGGCGAATCGGGCGTATCGCGCAAGGACACGTTGACGTCCGCACGAACGTTCCCGCGTTCCATCCGCGCCTCGGACACACCCAGAGCCCGGAAGATGTCCCGCAACGATCGCACGTAGGCCGCAGCAACCTCTGGCGCATGGGCCCCAATACCCGTTGCCGGGTGGGACACGATCTCCACCAATGGCACGCCGGCACGGTTGTAATCCACCAGCGAATACTTCGCGTTTCGGATACGGCCACCATCGCCGCCCACGTGGGTGTTCTTCCCCGCGTCCTCCTCCATGTGAGCTCGCTCGATCGGGAAGCGGTACACGCGGCCATCTTCCAGATCCAGATCTAGATAGCCTTCGGCCGCGATCGGCTCATCGGACTGAGACGTTTGGAACGCCTTCGTCAGATCCGGATAGAAGTAGTTCTTCCTTGCGAACCGACAGCTCTCAGCAATGGAGCAGTTCAGCGCCAGCCCAATCTTGATCGCGTACTCCACGGCCTTCGAGTTGACCACAGGAAGGGACCCCGGAAGCCCGAGGGACACGGGCGTGACGAACGTATTGGGAGCTCCGCCAAACGCGTTGGGCGCACCGTCAAACATCTTGGTGTCCGTCCCCAGCTCCACGTGAACCTCAAGCCCGATCACCGGATCGAAACGCTTGACAGCCTCATCGAAATCCATGAGTTCCGCTATCTTCGCCATTACGCCTGCTCCTCCCACTCGCCAGCCGGGCAGCCCAAAGCAATCGGCTCCCCGATTCCCGCCTCTAGCACCCCAGCGATCTGGTACATGCGCGCGTCCTCGTGGGCCGGCGCCAGAATCTGGAAGCCAACCGGAAGCCCGTCTTCGCTGGCCACCCCGCTCGGCAGGGACAGCCCCGGCACACCAGCCAAGTTGGCGGGAATGGTGGCAATATCGTTGAGATACATAGCCATCGGGTCATCAATCTTATCGCCGAACTTGAAGGCCGTGGTGGGCGCCGTTGGCGATACCAGCACGTCGCACTTGTCAAAGGCCGCAGCGAAATCGCGCTGCACCAAAGTGCGCACCTTCTGAGCGCTGCCATAGTAGGCATCGTAATATCCGGCGCTGAGCACGTGAGTGCCCAGAATGATGCGCCGCTTAACCTCGTCACCGAAGCCCGCCTCACGGGTGGCCGCCATAACGGTTTCGGCCGTGGCCCGCTTATCGGTGGGCTCCACACGAATTCCGTAGCGCATCCCGTCAAATCGCGCCAGATTGGAGGAAGCCTCCGCCGGCATGATGAGGTAGTACGCCGCGAGCGCGTAATCAAAGGACGGGCAGGATACGTGAACGATCTCCGCCCCAAGCCCTTCCAAAATCGCAACAGATTCGTTGAAGGAATCGAGAACACCCTTCTGGTAGCCCTCTCCCTGCAACTCATCCACAACGCCAATGCGCGTGCCGGCCAGCGATTGACCCGCAGCCTGCGCCTGAACCGCAATCTTCTCCAGAGCGGCCACGGGTTCGTTCAGAGAGGTGGAATCGTGGGGATCGTATCCGCCCACAACCTCCTGAAGCGCGGCGGCATCGGCAACGGTGCGAGCCACCGGCCCGATCTGGTCCAGTGAGGATGCCATGGCCACGAGGCCATACCGGGACACGGCGCCATAGGTGGGCTTGACCCCAACGGTGCCCGTGACGGCACCCGGCTGGCGGATGGAACCGCCGGTATCCGATCCCAAAGCGAGCGGCACCATGAAGGAGCCAACCGCGGCGGCGCTTCCGCCACCAGATCCCCCTGGAATTCGCCCCAAATCCCACGGGTTACCCGTGGGGCCATAAGCGGAGTGTTCGGTAGAGGAACCCATGGCGAATTCGTCCATGTTCGTTTTACCCACCATGGGCATGCCTGCCTCGCGCACCTTGAGCGTCACAGTGGCGTCATACGGTGGCTTCCAGCCCTTGAGGATCTTGGAACCGCAGGTGGTTTCCATCCCGCGGGTGACCATGTTGTCCTTGAGAGCTACGGGCACCCCGGCAAGGCGGCCAAGCTTCTCACCGTTTGCCCTGCGCTCATCGATCTCGCGGGCGGTGGCCAGGGCTCCGTCGTCGTCGACAAAAAGGAACGCGTTAACTCGCGGGTTCAACGCGTGAATCCGGTCCAAACACGCCTGAGTCAGCTCCACGGACGTAATCGTTCCGGCGGCCAACAGGTCCGCCAGTTCAAGCGCGGACTTCTTGAGAAGTTCGTTCACTATTCCTCCCCAAGGATCTGTGGAACGAGGAATTTCCCGTCCTCGTCCGCGGGCGCTGATGCCAAGACTTCTTCGCGATCGAGAGTGGGCACCACCGTATCTTCGCGCATCACGTTGGTGAGCGGGATCGGGTGGCTCGTAGCGGGAACATCGGGCGTAGCAACTTCGGACACCTTCGCAACGGAATCCGCAATCACGCCAAGTTCATCCGCCAACCGCTCGACCTCGCTAGGAGTAAGAGCAATTCGTGCGAGGCCGGCCAATCGGGCAACCTCGTCTTCAGAGAATGACGACATGCTGACGATTCTACGTGCTTGTCCCACATATGCCCGAACCGATCCACCAATATCGCGTTGAAATGGCCCCGGATGGGCGCGCCCGCTAGTGTAATACCCATGGCGCGATTCACTCTTCCCACGCGGGACCAAGTAGAAAAAGGTGTGCGTTGGGCGGCCGCCGGCGCGGTTGGAGTACAGCTGGCGGCCATCACCACCGTTATGGCGATTGATGACATGCGCAAGCGCCGCGAACCACAAACCGGCGTGTTTCCTCACCTTCCCCCACAGGACGTCCCCGTGGGAAAGAACCAGTTCAGGATCTATACCTACGGGCAAGATCTTTACGATGACATGCTGAGGGATATCCGCAACGCTCAGGATTCGATCTTCTTCGAATCATTCATTGTGAAATCGGATGAGATGGGCTACACGTTCCGCGAGGCCCTCATCGATGCGGCCCGCCGCGGCGTGGACGTCCATATCATTTTGGACACGTGGGGCAACCTCAATCAGGATCCGCGCTACCGCCATTTCCCGAAGATGTCCAACCTGCACGTCATCAACTTCCCGCTGGTACGCACCGGGATCCTGACCGGCCGCGAACGCGATAAGGGCCGCGACCACCGGAAGATCCTCACCGTGGATTCGGACGTTGCCTACGGCGGCGGGTACAACGTGGGAACGCTGTATGCACGCAAGTGGCGGGATACGCATTTGCGTGTGGAGGGCCCTGCCTCCGGACTGCTCAAGAGTTCGTTCATCACCATGTGGAACTCGTATCACCAGCAGGACGATCCGCGGATGGACCCGATCAATCTGACGGATTGGGAGCCATCGATTCGTACGATCGAGAACGCGCCATCTCGGGCCATTTATCCCATCAGCGCCCTGTATTTGGAGGCCCTGAACCGTGCACATACACGCGCCTGGATCACCATGGGCTACTTCATCCCGGACGAACCGATGATGGAGGCGCTCACCCACGCCGCCCAGCGCGGGGTGGACGTGCGCGTGCTGATTCCCGAGTATTCGAACCACATCTATGCCGATTGGGTGGCCCGCTCCCATTACGAGGAACTCCTGCGTTTGGGAGTGAAGATCTTCCTGTACGAGGAGGCCATGATTCACGCGAAAACCATGACGATTGACGGGCAGTGGTCCACCGTTGGCACCGCGAACATTGACCGGCTATCCCTGCGTGGAAACTTCGAAATCAACATGGAGATTTTCGGAGCCGAGTTTGCCGATGCCATGGAGCGCATCTTCGCGGTGGACGAATCCAATTCGCGCGAGCTCACGATCGATACGTGGGCGCAGCGGTCCGCGGCCGTTCGGGTTCTTGAGCGGATTTTGAAGCCGCTTGCGCCGTTGATGTAGTTGGGTTTGCACGGATTTTTCGACGACGACGGCGCCCTCCCAGCGCTTTCACCTACAGCTGTAGGACTGTTCTGGGCCTTTCGGCACTGGATAGGGTGGTAGTGCCGCATTCGTGGCGGTTTCCCGAACATAGTGCACTATCAAGGAGTATTGGGCGTGGCATTCCTCAGCGAAGAGCTTCTATCCACCATTCATTCGCGCGCGGCGCGGCATGATGCAGAGAACGTGTTCCCCTTCGATGATCTCGAGGATCTCAAGGGCGCCGGCTACCTTGGGGCGTTTGTGCCCACGGAGTTTGGGGGCGGCGGCCTGAACCTTCAGGAGATCGCAGCCGAACAGACTCGGCTGGCCAAGGCCTCCCCCGGCACCGCACTGGGAATCAATATGCACCAGATCATTGTGGGCTTGGGTGCTCACCTTGTGCGGTCAGGGAACGCCCGCGGCGAGGCGATCCTGCGCGATGCCGTGGATGGCCAGCTGTTCGGGTTTGGTATATCGGAACCCGGCAACGATCTGGTGTTGTTCGGTTCCACCTCCAGCGCCGAACCTGACGGGGAGGGTGGCTACTCCTTCACCGGCACCAAGATTTTCAACTCGCTGGCGCCCGCATGGGACAAGCTTCTGACCTTCGGGCGTGACGATTCCGGGCAGGACGGGGTCAAGTCCGTATTTGCGATCCTGGGCCGGGACGGTGGCGGCATCGAGTTCAAGGACGATTGGGACACCCTCGGGATGCGCTCCACGCAGTCCCAAACCTTGCTCTTGGCTGGTGCACGGGCGCCAGAATCCCAGATTCTTACCCGGACCGATCCTGGCCCATCCGCCGATCCGGTGGTGTTTGGCATCTTTGCTCACTTCGAGATCCTTCTGGCCGCCACCTACGCCGGCATTGGCGAACGCGCCATCGAGGTGGCCGTTGAACATGTCAAGACCCGTAAGTCCGTCAAGAACCAGACCGTGTACGCCAACGATCCGGATATTCGCTGGCGCATCGCGAGCGCCGCCCTTGAGATGAACGCCGTGGGCCCTCAGATTCGTGAACTGGCGCACGATGTTGATGCGGGCGTGGATCGCGGGGCCATGTGGATGCCCCAGCTGTCCGCCGCGAAGAACGCGGCTGCTGAGGCCTCGCTACGCACCGTGGAGCAGTGCCTGCGTGCCTGCGGCGGCTCCTCCTACTACTCGAAGCACGAGCTCTCGCGCCTGTACCGCGATGTGGTGGCCGGACTGTTCCAGCCCTCCGATCAGGAATCACTTCACGGTGCCTGGGCCAGCGCCCTGCTGGGGCCCGTGACGGACTAGGGCTGCGGGCGGTTATTCGGGGAGATCGCCGGATTCTAGGAGGGCGTTGAACTGCTCCTCATCCAGAATCGGTACTCCAAGGGTTTCGGCCTTCGTTACCTTGGATCCGGCGTTCTCCCCGGCCACCACGGCCGTTGTTTTCTTGGAGACTGATCCGGCCGCCTTGCCTCCGTGGGAGAGGATGGCTTCCTTCACGGAATCCCGGGTGTAGCCCTCAAGGCTTCCGGTGGCCACGATCGTCATGCCGGCCAGCGTTTGAGGAGTTGTTCCGGGTGCGTCTAGGACCTCATCGGCGAACACCACGCCGGAGGCTTCCCACTGCTCCACGATCTCGCGGTGCCAATCCACATCGAACCACTCGTGGAAGGATTCGGCGATGATCTGGCCAACCCCTTCCACATTGGCGAGTTCCTCGAGGCTGGCCGCGCGCAACTCGTCCAGATTCGGGTGGGCTGCCGCGAGCGCCCTGGCGGCGGTGGGGCCCACGTGGCGAATGGACAGGGCCACCAGCTTGCGCCATAGCTCCTTGCCCCGTGCCTTTTTCAGCTCATCCACGATCTTTTCGATGGCCTTGCCCGGGGCTGACGCCGCCTGAAGCTCGGGCTGGCCCCCGCGCGGGCGCTTCCACTTTGGCTTGGTCCACGCTGCCCGCACGCGCCGGTAATCGCCGGTGAGCGAGCCCTTGGTGCGCACTTCCTTCCAGATCCACACGTCACGCACGTCCTCGGCGGTCAGTGCAAATAGCCCCGCTTCGGTATGGAGCAGTGGTTCTTGTGCCTCGGGTATGCCGAAGCTGCGCTGCAGATCTGCGGGGATGATCTCCTCGCTGTGTAACAGCGCGCCATCGGCGTCCACGACGCCCAGTTCCACCATTGTTTCGTGGCTCACCGAAATCTTGTGGTCCCGGCCTGTGAGTGGATCTTCGATGAGGAGGGTGTGGCCGGTTGCGAGGGCGGTGAGGGCATCGGCCCGTCCGGATTCAGGTTCGGTCAGCCACAAGGCCGTCTGATCGCCCAGCGCTTCGATATCGAGGGCTCCGCGCGAGCCGATATGGCTGACGCGTTCGGTCAGCTGGGCCGGGCAGCTTCGTGTGTTCGGGCAGCGCATGTCTACATCGCCGGCCTTCGCCGGTGCAACGGGCGTGCCGCACGATGGGCATTCTTCGGGCATGTGCCACTCGCGTTCGGTGCCATCACGCAGGGCCAACACCGGGCCAACAACCTCGGGGATCACATCCCCGGCCTTGCGTAGGATCACCGTGTCACCGATCAGCACGCCCTTGCGTGCTACCTCGGTGGGATTGTGCAAGGTGGCCTGAGAAACCGTTGAGCCGGCTACCGTGATGGGCTCCATCACCGCGAACGGGGTGACCCTGCCCGTGCGGCCCACCTGAGTGCGGATGTCCAGAAGCTTTGTTTCTACTTCCTCCGGCGGGTACTTGTAGGCCACGGCCCAGCGCGGCACACGCGATGTGAAGCCCAGCCTGTCTTGAAGGCCCCGATTGTTCACCTTGAACACGGCGCCATCGATCCCGTGAATCAACCCGTAGCGGTCCTCGCCGTACTTCGTGATGAAGGCCTCGACCCCCTGCCACGTCCTGACGATCTCCGTGTAAGGGGAGATCGGGATGCCCCATCGGGCGAAGGCCTCGTACACGCCTTCTTGAGTGCTGAGCTCCGTGCCCGTTTCTTCCGGCACCCCAGTAAGTGCACCGATCCCGTGGGCGATGAAGGCCAGTGGGCGGGCGGCCGTGTTGCGAGAATCCTTCTGCCGCAAGGAACCGGCGGCGGCGTTGCGGGGGTTCGCGTATTCCTTGTGTCCGGCTTCGCGCAGCTTGGCGTTGAATTCCGCGAATTCCTTGAGGGGAAAGAACACCTCTCCGCGCACCTCCATCACCTCGGGCCAGCCGCGCCCCGCAAGGCGAACGGGGATGGCGCCAATCGTTTTCGCGTTGGCTGTCACGTCCTCGCCCGTCACGCCGTCACCGCGGGTGCCCGCAACCGTCAGTTCGCCATTCTCGTAGCGCAGGTTGAGGGCCAACCCATCGATCTTCGCCTCGGCGGTCACCGCGAAATCGGAGGGAAGCTCCGCCTCCATCGTGTTGTACCACCCCTGCAGGTCCTCCATGGTGAACACGTCCTGCAGGGAGAACAGGCGCTCCAGATGCTCAACCGGCGGGAAGCCCGTGGCCGCAGGATCAGCACCCACCGTTTGTGTGGGCGAATCTTGGCTGGACAGCTCGGGGTAGGCGGATTCGATCCTCCGCATCTCGTGAATCAGGTGATCGTAGTGATCGTCCGTGATCTCAGGGGCGGCGCCCGAGTGGTAGGCCACCTGTGCACTTTCTACGAGTGGCGCAAGCTCTTCCCACCGGCTTTTGGCCGCGTCGAGCGTTGATGGAATCGAGTCTGTATTCGTCACGGTGCTATTGTCCCCTACCCCGGGTCAAAGGGCGAGAGGATCGGCAACTCTGAACGATGGCCCAGCGGAGCCGAACATGGAACGGGCGTGGGGATCCGCCGTCGTCGTCAATTAAACTTGCCCTATGTGCGGCCGATACGCCTCTTTCATGGCGTCAAACGATATTCAGCTGGCCTTCGATCTGGATTCTCTGGGCGAAGAGACGGAGGGCTTGGCGCCCTCGTGGAATGTGGCGCCCACCCACAACATCGCGATTATTGTGGAGCGGCTGCTCGATAGCGATGCGGGTGGCGGGATTTCGCGCGAGCTGCACGTGGCACGCTGGGGCTTGGTGCCCCCGTGGGCGAAGGAACCGGCGCGTGGGCCCCAGCTCATCAACGCTCGGATGGAAACCGTGGCAGAAAAGCGCGCCTTTGCCCCATCCCTCAAGAAGCGGCGGTGCATCATTCCGGCCAACGGCTATTTCGAGTGGCAGGCGGCGGCCGATGGGAAGATTCCGTACTACATCCATTTGCCGGATGGCAGGCCGCTCGGTTTCGCGGGGCTGTACGGGTGGTGGAAGAAGCCGGACGGCTCGTGGCTGCTCTCAGCAACGATCATCACCCGGGCCGCAGAGGGACCATTGTCCCAAATTCATGATCGGGCTCCCGTTGTGTTGTGGAGCGAAGATAACGATTCGTGGCTGGATCCCCACCTCACAGATCCGGCCACGGCCCGCGCAATCATCGAACGTCCCAACGAAGAACTCGTGGCGGAAATCGTAGGGAAAAGCGTGGGAAACCCGCGACATAACACCCCGGAGAACATCGTTGCATTGTGAGCTCTGGGCGGTTGTGTACCCATTTGGCGCTCAGATGTGAAGAGACATTCCGCGGGGAAAAGATCACGTTTTTATCTCTTTACGCGCCCAGCAAAAGCTGCAACGCTTAATAACAGTTCAAATGTACCTATCGGGCCGGGCACTTACACGTCCGGCTTCGGCGGTTTAAGGAGTTATTTGCATGGATTGGCGTCACCGGGCAGCGTGTCTTACTGAAGATCCCGAGCTGTTCTTCCCCATTGGGAACTCCGGTCCGGCCATAGCGCAAATCGAACAGGCCAAGCGCGTATGCAACCGCTGTGAAGTGTCCGATGTGTGCCTCAAGTGGGCGTTGGAAAGCGGGCAGGATGCCGGCGTGTGGGGTGGCCTCTCAGAAGATGAGCGCCGTTCCTTGAAGCGCCGCACCGCGCGTGCGCGCCGCTCGAACGTTGGCTGAGCAGAGAGACCCTACATAGTAGAGAAGGATGGGACCACGCCGGTCCCATCCTTCTTGTGTCTAGCCTTAATGGCTATCCATCAATTTCGGCATCAAGGTGCACAAGCGTTCCGCCACCTTCGCGGTCACGCCACCCGATGTTGCCGTGCAGTTCCCCGGCAACCATGGTTTTCACGATGCTGGTGCCCAGCCCAGATCCCGGCTGGTGGCCCTGCAGCCCTTCGCCGTCATCAGCGATCTCAACGGCAAGGTGCCGCCCGTTTCGTTCGGCAGTCACGTCAAGATGCCCGCCGGCAAATACGCCATGCTCCACAGCGTTGGTCACTAGCTCGTTGAGCACCACCGCGAGGGCAGTTGCCTGATTCGCCCCGATTTTCCCGAACTCGCCACTCAACTGTGTGGTCACGTGAGCACCCGTGGCGGCAATATCCGAGGACATGCGCAGAATCGGTGCGAATACCTCGTTGAAATCCACTGTTTCGTTCAGCGTTTGGGAGAGCGTTTGGTGCACCACCGCGATGGTGGAGATGCGGCGTTGAGCAGTTTCCAGCGATTGGCGCGTGACATCATCGTGCGCGCGGCGTGCCTGCATACGCAAAAGGGCTGACACCGTTTGGAGATTGTTTTTCACGCGGTGATTGATTTCCCGAATCGTCGCATCCTTGGTGATGAGCTCCTGCTCGCGCCGCCGCAACTCGGTGATATCGCGGGTCATGACGATCGCACCTAGCCGCTCACCGTGATCGAGCAGGGGAACGGCGCGCATGGACAACACGGCGCCGCTGGTTTCAAGCTCAGTCAGCCACGGGGCGCGCCCCATCACCACCACTGCGAGCGTTTCATCCACACTCGAGTGATCCTCAATCATGTTCGTGACCATCTCAGCCAACGTCTGCCCACGTAATGAGCCCGGGTAGCCCAGCCGATGGAAGCTGGAAACAGCGTTGGGGCTGGCATACAGAATGGTGCCGTCCACATCGATCTGCACGATGCCATCGGTCAGGCGCGGGGTGCCGTGGCGAATGCCGGTTGGTGTGTTCTCGAACGGGAACTCCCCGGTTGACACCATATGGATGAGAGCGTCAGCCACCTGTTCGTAATTGCCTTGAATCTGGGAGGGAACACGATCAGGTTCAAAGGCCTTGACCACGGCTAGTACGCCGATGATCTCTTTGTCCCGGCGCACCCCATGCAAGGTGATAACAAGGTTGCGGAGCTCCCGCTCCCTGCTGCGCCCGTCCTTCATCACATCCGTTGCCGGGTCCACAAGCTGCGGATCGCACCGCACGCCCACCATGTCCTCATCAAAGAGAGTGGCGGCGGTTGCTGGCCTACAGTGCCCTGCGTACATCACCCCACCGCTCGGAGCCGGAACGATGAGCAACAGATCAGCAAAAGCAACGTCTGAGATGACCTGCCAGTCACCCACCAGTTGATGGAGCCATTCGCGGTCCTGATGAGAGATGGTACTCACGCGATTAAGGATGTTCGTTAAGGTCGGCACCACTCAAGAGTAGAGCCAATCGTGCACAATAGTCATATGCATATCACTAGAAGTTTCATGCTCAATGTTCCAGCCGATGAGATTGTCTCCGCTCTACTCTCACCCGAAATGGCCGCCAAGCGGATGGCGCTTCTTGGCGTCACGGAGTTTGATCACAAGGCGGAAGGCAACACCGCCGTCACACGCGCCAAGGTTCCGGCCGATAAGCTCCCGTCCCAAGCACGGGCGTTCGTGAAGAACGGCGTGGACGCCACAGTGACCGCCGTGGCCGCCGGGACAACGGTGGATTACTCGCTGGATCTCAAGGGAGCTCCCGTTGACCTGTCCTGGACGATCACTCTGAACGGCGATACGCCAACGGCTGGGGACGTTGATGGCGAGTTCAAGGTCAAGATCCCGATCATGGGTTCCAAGATCGAGCAGAAGGGCGCCGCTTGGGTTGACCGCCTGCTCGGAGCCGAGGTTCGCAATATCGAGGAAGTTGTTGCCGGAAACTAGCCCACCTACCATCCTCCATCCCTACCTTCACCTTGAGCGAACCAGACTCAACTTTAGTTGCGGAATACTCACTCATAGCTATACGTTCTAGTTAGCAGATCGGGGAAACACCCCGGAGTACATAATGGAGATGATAACGATGGCAACCACATATGATCCTTTCCGCGAACTGGAGCGCCTCTTCAACGGCAACGCACGCGTCCCAGGCTCCACCGCAATGCCGATGGACCTGTACCGCAAGGGTGATACGTTCATCGCCCGCGTTGACCTTCCGGGTGTGAATCCGGATTCGATTGATATCGATATTGATGAGCGGACTCTCACGGTGCGCGCAGAGCGCCCGGCGGAGAGCGGCGAAGATATCAAGTGGCTCTCTCGCGAGCGCCCCGCAGGCACCTTCGCCCGCCAGCTGAACTTGGGTTACGGTTTGGCAGCGGATCGCATTGAAGCCAACTATGCGGACGGCGTCCTCACGCTCACGATGCCCGTTGCCGAAGAAGCCAAGCCCCGCAAGATTTCGGTGGCTCATAAGGATTCTCCGAGCAGCCCGGTAATCGAAGAGGGCCAAGAAGGCTAAGAGGGTTCGGCGCTTCACAACCACAGGCCACAGCCGCCCGCTCCCCACTCATCACACGGGGGTGGGCGGCTTTTGCTGCGCCTAGGCACCGGGCACCCTGCCCACTACTCGATCACTTTCGATAGGATCGCACCATGGAGATTAACCGTGCCTACGAGGACTTGCTGGCAGACATCCTCAACAATGGGACAAAGAAGGCCGACCGCACGGGAACCGGCACGCTTTCGGTGTTTGGCCGCCAGATCCGATATGACCTGTCCAAGGGCTTCCCGCGCCTCACAACGAAGTTTGTGGCCATGAAGCCCGTCAAGGGGGAACTCCTGTGGTTCCTCAAGGGGTCCACCAACATCGAGTGGTTGAAAGAACAAGGCATTACGATCTGGGATGAGTGGGCGGATCCCAGCGGGGAACTTGGCCCCGTATACGGCTACCAGTGGCGTAGCTGGCCAGCTCCAAACGGCGAACACATTGATCAGATCGCTCGGATCATTGATCAGCTGCGCACCACTCCCGATTCGCGACGAATCATCGTATCCGCGTGGAACGTGGCGGATCTTGACAACATGGCGCTCCAGCCATGCCATGCGCTGTTCCAGTTCTATGTGGCCGATGGCAAGCTGTCGTGCCAGCTCTACCAGCGCAGCGCGGACATGTTCTTGGGCGTGCCGTTCAACATTGCCTCCTACGCCCTGCTCACGCACATGGTGGCCCAGCAGGTAGGCCTCGAGGTTGGTGAGTTCGTGTGGACGGGCGGGGATTGCCACATCTACCTCAATCATGTGGATCAGGTTCGCGAACAGATCTCGCGCGAGCCCTTCCCCTTCCCCACGCTGCGCCTACACCAGGCGGATTCGATCTTCGATTACGAGATGTCCGATATTGACGCGTCCGAGGGCTATCAACACCACCCCGGTATCAAGGCTCCGATTTCGGTCTAGTAGTCTCGCGGTAGCGCAGTTCCTTTTTTCGACGACGACGACGATTTCCTCCAGGAGGCACCCTTGCTAGGCATGATTTGGGCACAAGGCCGCGACCGGGCGATCGGCCGCGATGGAACGATGGCCTGGCATGTGCCTGAGGACATGGCGTTTTTCCGCGGCACCACGATGGGGCACCCGGTGATCATGGGCCGCAAAACATGGGAGAGTTTGGGGGCCACGTACCAGCCGCTGAGTGGGCGGGAGAACATCGTGGTGACTCGCGATTCCTCCTACACGGCGGAGGGCGCCCATGTTGTCTCAACTCTCGAAGCGGCCCGCGATCTTGGGGAAGTGTTGGCCGCCGATGCGCCCGGCACGTTGTCATGGGTGATGGGCGGGGCACAAATCTATGAGGCCGCGCTCCCCCTCGCGGACATTCTGGCTGTTACCCATATTGACGTGAATGTGGAGAATCCCGATGCGTTTGCCCCGCGGTTCGGTGAACCCGAGTGGGAGTTCCGGGAGGCGGCGCCCGAGGCTCCGGACTGGAACACCGATGCGAAGTCGGGCCTGTGTTACCGCTTCACCGTGTACACGCGTCAGGGCCTCGGCCTGCCTGAAGGTTTCACCCTCTTCACCGGCGCAACCCCGGAAAGCTCCCAGCAGCTCTGAGGCCATTTACCTCACGGCCTTCCACAGCGCCACCCACTGGGCGGCGTCCAGATCCCGAGGAAGTTTACTTCCCTTGATTTGCGCTGACTGTATAGCCCGCCGAGCATTCTTGGCACTGGTCCGGCCAGCGTTCTGAATGATTTCAGCGAGCGTTCGTCCGCGAGCAGTGAAGGCGGCTCGGACGAATCGCTCATACCCTTCGCGATCAGATTCGCGCAATAACGGCGTATGCCGGCGGTGCACCACAAGAATTCCACCATCAACACTTGGCCGCGGGGTAAAGCCCCATGAGGGAACGCGCCCCTCGAGCCCGAAGGTAAACCACGGTGCAGATTGAGCGGTCATCATCGTGCTGCCACCAACACCAGCGCGTTTGCGCGCCACCTCCCATTGCGTGAGCAGGATGGCATCTTCCCACGATGAGCTCTCCAGCAGGCGCCGCAGGATCGGAGTTGTGAGATGAAATGGAACGTTGCCCACCACCACGGGCTCGTTGAGCGGGCAGGTCAAAGCGTCGCCATGGACGATAGTGACGCTCGGGAACTTCCTGCGAAGTTTGTGAACCCGATGTTCGTCAATTTCTAGCGCAGTGACATCGCGTCCGAGGCGTGAAAGTGGGCGCGTGAGAGCACCGTCTCCCGCACCCAACTCAAGGATCGGTCCGGCAGTGCGTCCCACCAGACTGACCATGAGGTTGATCGTGGGTTTGTGATGAAGGAAATTTTGGCCGAGTTCATGGCGGCCACCACATTGAGAACGAGGCAAGAGCGCGCTCCAAATAACAAGAATGGAACGCCTCGAAGGTATGTGTAGATAGCACAAGCTGTCCCCCGAGGCGCAAATGGCCTGAAGGTAGACGCGCTGAGTAACGTGGTGCGCGCCCTTAGGCTACGCGCTCACGAACTGTGTAGAAGCACGCCAACTGCGGCGTGCAAATCATTACTGCCATGGACGCAAGGCTACCAGAGAATAGGAAGTTACTCTCGCACTGAGTCGTCCTACTCAACTCGCTGTGCAAAGTAGTCAGGATTTCGGCGCTCATGTGCGTAGGCGATAACACGTACTTCATTATCAACTAGGTAATATACGACGTTGATGCGAAACGGCTTAATCTTCCTCCGACGTAGTGTCGGGGGCTCCACCCAGAGTGGCACTTTCGGCCAAGCATCCGGCCCCTCCACCACGTCAGCAACAGCATTCTCAGCATTCTGGATGAGCCTCTCAGCGACCGCCGCTGGAAGGAAGTCAGCCTGATCGAGCAGCTCCGCCCGAGCCTCAGGATGCTCCCACCAGCTCTTATACCTCATACATTGGTTCCTGCTCGGCGCTCGGCTAGTCTCTGACGGGCAAGTCGCATCGTCTCACGCCCATCGACCAGCTCAACCTTACCGTTATCAATGTCGGCAATTCGGCGGCGAAACTCTGCGCGCCACTCTGCGTCAACGGCAGGTTCGGACGCCTCTACGCCTTCTTCCCAAAGCTCGTCGGCAAGAATCAGCTTCTCTTCTGGCGCGAGTTCTCGTGCCGCCTTGATAAGCTCAGTCAGTGTCATGCGTCAAGTTTACGATGTGAGACCTGAGTCTGCCTAGAGTGGTGACCACCTACTCGCTCCGGCATTACCTCCACGAGTGGGCACAATCGAAGTTCGGCCACCAAGCCCCTACTTCAGTAGTTGATCAAACGGGATGAAGTCAGGGAATTCGTCGATCGCCGCTTGTTCGGAACTCTTGCCCGTCGCTGCTAAGCCGGAGTTGTCCGATGATCCTGCTGAGGGGTATTGCGGGACTGCCGGAGGAACAGGTTCCTGTGCGACGGGCGCAAGCCCTCTAACATCTCCGCCAGCGATGGCCGCTAGGTTGGCAAGCTCTTCGCCTTCGCGGCGAATTCGCGCCCCGAGGGTTCGCCCCGCACTGCCCTCGAATCCTTCGCCGTGAGCTCCCCAATCCTCCGTAGCGGCATATACGGCCGTGGTGGGAACTGTGGCGTGCAGATACACGAACATCGGACGCACGGCCTGTTCGATCACCAGACTGTGGCGTGGTGTTCCACCCGTCGCGCCGAGTGCCACGGGCTTGCCCTGAAGTGTGCCTTCTGGAAGCACATCGAAAAACGAAATGAACAGCCCTGAAGGCATAGCGTTGTAGATGGGTGTCACTGCCACAACTGCGTCGGCCGCGGCAACCTGAGCAAACACCTCATCGAGGCGCGCGGATGGGAAACCCATAGTGATGGCATCAGCGATATCGCGTGCATAGGCCTTGAGACCGATGAGTTCGATCTGGCCATCGGTGGCGTCACCGATCTTCTTTGCAAGCCGTGTGCTCGCCGAAGTATCGGATGTTCCTGCAGAAATCGCTAGGACCTTCACTTGGCTTGAGTCTCCTTCAATAGATGATCTGCATGAGCCACGGCCTCATTATCATTTGCCGCCTGCTCGTAGAAGCTTGCGCCGGTCACATCATCAACGGCCTTCGGGTTTTCGCCCACCGGAGCCAGGGTGAAGTCAGCGCCGTGTGCGGGATTGTCCGAGACTTCGACGCCGGGAGTTGGGGCCACCGGATCTTCACCAGCTAGGGCCCGTGCGTAGCGCGGATGCAGCGGAGCCTGCGGCGTGCCCGGCTCGGCCTTAGCCGCAAACTCCTTCTTGAGGACAGGCAGGACATCACTTCCCAACATATCCAACTGGTTGAGCACCGTCTTCAGTGGCAACCCGGCATGGTCAAGGAGGAACAGCTGACGCTGGTAATCGCCCACCATGTCCCGGAAGCCAAGCGTCCGGTCAATGACCTGTTGAGGCGATCCCACAGTCAGCGGTGTCTCCTCGGTGAACTCCTCCAAGCTTGGGCCGTGGCCGTATACCGGCGCAACGTCAAAGTACGGCCGGAATTCGCGCACCGCCTGCTGAGAGTCCTTCGCCATGTAGAACTGGCCACCCAAGCCCACGATTGCATCCTCGGGGCGCCCGTGCCCGTAGTGAGCAAAACGCTGACGATACAGCTGCACCATGCGCTTTGTATGGTAAGCGGGCCAGAAGATGTTGTTGTGGAAGAAACCGTCCCCGTAATAGGCCGCCTGCTCGGCAATTTCTGGCGAGCGAATGGAGCCATGCCACACGAAGGGCGCAACGTTGTCCAAGGGGCGCGGGGTAGAGGTAAATCCACGCAACGGAGTGCGGAACTTACCTTCCCAGTCCACCTCATCGTTATCCCACAACTTGCGTAGCAGGTCGTAGTTCTCCACGGCCAGCGGAATGCCCTGACGGATGTCCTTCCCAAACCATGGGTACACGGGCCCCGTGTTGCCGCGGCCCATCATGAGGTCTACACGCCCGTCCGTCAGGTGCTGCAGCATCGCGTAATCTTCAGCGATCTTGACCGGATCGTTCGTGGTAATCAGAGTGGTGGAGGTGGAGAGAAGGATCCTCTTGGTTTGTGCGCCGATGTAGGCCAAAGTGGTGGTGGGTGAAGAAGAAAAGAAGGGCGGGTTGTGGTGCTCCCCTAGAGCAAACACGTCCAACCCAATATCCTCAGCGTGTTTGGCAATCGTGACAATCGCATCGATACGCTCCTTCTCACTGGGCGTGCGGCCCGTGGTGGGGTCCTGCGTAATGTCCGAGACGCTAAAGATTCCAAACTGCATGTTTCTCCCTTATCGACGCCAGCCTAGCGGGCACCGCGGCAGGCCACCATAGACGGTCATCACAACACATCATCCTGATGTAGTTGAATTCTCAACCACATTGGTTATAACGCGATCCCCGCAAGGGAATTCCCGGTGTGACACACGCCGCCGCGTGAAGAGAAGGCTCCCTAGAACCGCATCACTCAGCCGGATCGAACTGGGAGTTGTACAGATCGGAGTAGAACCCGCCCTTGGCGAGGAGCTCTGTGTGCTTACCCGTCTCCACAATGTCACCATCGCGCATGACGAAGATGATGTCCGCGTCACGAATGGTGGAGAGCCTGTGGGCAATCACGAAGGATGTTCGCCCTGCGGTGAGCGTGTCCAGAGACTTCTGGACAAGCTGCTCCGTGCGCGTATCGATGGAGGACGTTGCCTCATCCAAGATGAGTAGCGGATCGTCGGCAAGCATCGCGCGAGCAATGGTGACAAGCTGCTTCTGGCCGGCTGACAGTGCACCGTCCTCTTCCATGACGGTTTCGTAGCCATCGGGAAGCTGCTTGATGAACTCCTTGAGTCCAACTTCTTCCACGACGGCGTCCAAGCCTTCCTGCGTGACGCCCTCGGTGCGGTACACGAGATTCTCGCGCATCGTCCCCTTGAACATCCACGTATCCTGCAAGACCATGCCGAACAAGGCATCCACGTTCTCACGCCGCATGCTGGAGGTTGGCACACCATCGATGCGGATCTCACCGGAATCGATCTCATAGAATCGCATCAAGAGGTTCACCATCGTGGTTTTCCCGGCACCGGTTGGCCCAACGATCGCCACCTTCTGGCCCGGATATACCTCCGCAGAGAAGTCATGAATGATCGTCTTATCCGGGTCATACCCGAACTTCACATGATCGAAGGACACGTGGCCACGCACCGCCGGGACATCGGCTGGCTTGTCGCTTTCATCCGGCATCTCTTCTTCGTCGATCAGCTCGAACACGCGCGTCCCAGCCGCCGTGGCGTTCTGGAAGCCGGTTGCCGCCTGAGCGATGGAGGTCAGCGGATTCGTGAACATGCGAATATAGATCATAAAGGACACGATCACGCCGATCGGGATGGTCCCGTTGATCACGAGGATTGCGCCCACCACGCACACCACAACATAGCCCAAGTTGCCCACGAACATCATCACGGGATTCATGAGCCCGCCAAGGAAGTCTGCCTTCCACGAGGTGTTATACAGTGCCTCGTTGCGGTTGTGGAACTCGTGCCTAGCCGAACGCTCAGCGTTGTACACGCGCACCACAGAGTGGCCGGAGTAGGTTTCCTCGATCATGCCGTTAAGCGCGCCAAGTTCACGTTGGCGCAACACGAAGTACTTCTGGCTGTGCTTCATAATGAACAGCGAGAGGATGAAGCCCAACGCCGCTGCGAACATGCCAGCAAGCGCCATCCGCCACTCAGTAATGAACATCATGAGCGATGCGCCCAGAAGAGTGGCCACACCGGTGATCACGGAGGAGACGGCACTGTTGAGAGTCTGAGACAACGTATCCACATCGTTCGAGACTCGTGAAAGAGTATCGCCGTGTGACGTCTTATCAAAGTAGGCCAGCGGCATGCCGTCGATCTTCTTGTTTAAGCTGGACCGCAAGTTTTGGGAGGTCTTCTGGGTGGCGTCAACCATCAGGCGCGCCTGCATGTAGGACGCGATAAAGCTGAGCACCAGAATAATGACCGAGATGATGATCAGGCGCCGTACTTCCACCAAATCAATGGTGCTGGCAAGCCCCGCTTCAATCTCATTGGTAATCCGCTCCAAGAAGTGGGGGCCAATCACGGTGAGCGCGGCACCCACTATCGCCAGAAGAACGGCAAGAATCATCTTGTTCCAGAACGGGCGAGCAAAGAGCAACAAGCGCTTCAATATTGCGGCGATGCCTAGGCCACGGTTCGTTGAGCCGTCCTGACCGGCGGGCACATGCGGACCGTCCCCGGGGCCATGCCCCTGACCCGCGCTCCCATCGTCCAGTTCGGTATCACGAATCTCGAGGGCCGATTCGGTTCCAGCGGCGGCCTGAGAAACGGCGCTATCCAGCTGGCCCGGGCGCTCCTCAACGTTCTTTTGGCTCATGCCAGCTCCTCCTCACTCAACTGTGAATATGCAATCTCTTGATACACCGCGTTTGTTGCCATGAGCTCCTCGTGGGTACCTTGGCCAACGATCCGCCCGCGATCCACCACAAGAATCTGATCCGCGCCGCGAACCGTTCCGATTCGTTGGGCAACGATCAGCTTGGTGGCGTCAGCCGCAAACTCATTGAGGTTATCGCGGACCCCACGATCTGTCTTGTAATCCAACGCGGAGAACGAATCATCGAAGATGAGGATCTCGGGATCGCGCGCCACCGCCCGAGCAATGGACAAGCGCTGTTTCTGGCCACCAGAGAAGTTGGCACCGCCACGCACTACCTTGCTGGCGTAGCCATCATCCTTCTGGACGATGAACTCATCCGAATAGGACGTCTTGGCCGCGGCCACAATGTCTCCCGGCGTCACATCATGTGCCGATTCGCCGAAATCGATGTTCGAGGCGATGGTGCCAGTAAACAGCGTGGCCGTTTGAGGCACGTAACCGATCCGATCGCGCAGCGCCGATTGTGTCCACTCGCGCACGTCAACCCCATCCACCAAAACACGGCCTTCCCGCACGTCAAAGTAGCGCGGGATGAGATTGATGATCGATGATTTTCCGGATCCCGTTGAGCCAATGAGAGCCACCGTTTGGCCCGGACTGGCAGTAAAGGAAATGTCATGGAGGGCGTCGTCGTCGGCATCCGGGAATCTAAAGGTGACATTCTCAAACGTAATCGTGCCCGGCGATACTCCCTCGGCTGGGGCCTCCACGGGGCCGTCGTGAATCAAGGGCTCGGTTTCCATCACCTCGCGCAGGCGGCGGTAGGAAACGCGGGCGCGCGGGAAGAAGATGAACACGAACGTCAGGGTCATGAACGCGCCCACCACCTGCATCGCGTAAGCGGAGAACACGATCATCTGGGACATGAGGAGCACGCGCTGTTCGGGCATCGAAGCCGCCTCGATCATCGAGGCACCCAGCGCGTAGATCGCGAGAGAGAGGCCAGACATCAGCACATTGAGCGAAGGCATGAGCAGCGCCATCGCCTTCATGATGTACATGTTGGTGGAGGTCAGCTCATCGTTCGTGTCTTCAAATCGGTTCGTATGGTAGCGCTGCGCCCGGTAGGCGCGGATCACGCGCAGGCCGCCCAGGTGTTCGCGGGTTACGCGGTTCAGATCGTCCGTAATCCGCTGCATACGCATCATACGGGGCATCGCGAGTCCCATAATGATTCCCAGAAGGATAAGTAGGGCGACCACGGCGACCGCCGTAGCCGCCGTCCATGTACCGTTCTGTCCGGCGATCTTGGAGATGGCCCATACGGCCATGATCGGTGAACGCACCAAAGCCTGAAGGCCGATCACCACAAACATCTGGATCTGCTGGATATCGTTGGTGGTGCGCGTGATGAGGGACGGCGCGGTGAACTTGTTGAACTCCGTCATCGAGAAGCTCATGATCTTTTCGAACAACGCCGCGCGCATATGGCGAGCCAGTGTGGAACCGTCCATGGCCACACAGAAAGCCACGAGAATCGTTGCCACCATCGATCCCAGCGCGCAGGCCAGCATAAGCATGCCTTCGTGCAGGACATCGCCCAGCTGCGCATTCGGGCTCACAATGATTTGGGTAATCTGCTGCATGTAATCGGGCACCTTGAGGTCCAGATACACCTGAACCACAATCCCGGCAACCGCCACCAACGCAAGGGCCCAGTCCCTCTTACCCACAAACTGAGTTAGCTTCATTCCACACCGTCTTTTCCTCTGACCTGGCGTTTGCGAGTGTGCCTCGAGAGCTCAAACAGCCGGACTTGCACCACAGAATCTGCGCCGCAAAGTCTTTGCACGGGACACGCTGCTATCAACGCAACTGCGCTGACTGTACCAGCGCTCTCCGACAAATCCGTAGGGGCTGTGGCGGTTTCAATCGTTGGGCGAAAGTGGGAGCCGTGTCACATGGGTGGAGTGGCATGGAAAGGGGGCTAGCAGCTCCACGTGAAGAGATCTCCACACGGTAGCCGCTAGCCCCCTTGGTCCTTTGGCGCGAATTTAGCCAGCGCTCGGATGCGTCATGTCCACCGGCACAACCCACTGATCGAACTCTTCGCTTGTGACGAATCCAAGCTCCAGAGCGGACTCCTTGAGCGAAAGCCCCTTCTTGTGAGCATTCTTCGCGATCTTCGAGGCCTTGTCGTATCCAATGTGGCGGTTCAGGGCCGTGACCTGCATGAGATTGATGTCCAGATTGTGCTGGATCTTCTCGTAGTTTGGCTCGATGCCCACTGCGCAATGCTCGTTGAACATGAGGCAGGAATCAGCCAGAAGCTCGATGCTCTCTAGAACGGACCATGCCATGACGGTCTTGAATACGTTGAGCTGGAAGTTACCCTGCGAGCCAGCGAAGCCCACCGTGGCGTCATTTCCGAACACCTTGGTAGCAACCATCGTCATGGCTTCAGACTGGGTGGGGTTCACCTTGCCGGGCATGATGGACGAACCCGGCTCATTCTCCGGAATGTTCAGCTCACCGATGCCGTTGCGGGGGCCGGAGGCATACCAGCGAACGTCGTTCGCGATCTTCATGAGCGCATCGGCCAGAACGCGCAGCGAACCGGATACCTGCACGAGGGCATCATGCGCGGACAGTGCGGCGAACAGGTTCTCTGCCTGCACGAACTCGATACCCGTCTCCTCGCTGATCTTCTTGGCAGCCAGAGGCCCAAAATCAGGGTGGGAGTTCAGGCCCGTGCCTACTGCGGTGCCGCCAATGGCGAGCTCACGCGCACGCGAATCCGCGTAGCGAACGCCGTCCAGCGCGAAATCGATCTGAGCAACCCAACCGGAGATGACCTGGCCGAGCGTAATGGGCGTTGCATCCTGAAGGTGAGTGCGGCCCACCATCACGATGTCATTGAATTCCTTTGCCTTCGCATCGAACGTATCGCGAAGCTTCTGGACATCCGGGTACAGCTTGTTGTTGAGCTGCTCCACAACCGCGATGTGCATGGCTGTTGGGAATGTGTCATTGGAGGACTGGCCGCGGTTCACATGATCGTTGGGGTGGACCGGAGCCTTGGTCCCCATCTCTCCCCCAGCAATCTCAATCGCGCGGTTGGAGATCACTTCGTTGGCGTTCATGTTGGACTGCGTGCCCGAACCCGTCTGGAACACTACTAGGGGGAAGTCATCGTCTAGATCGCCTGCGATAACCTCATCGCCGGCCTGAGCAATCAGCGCCGCAATGTCCTCTGGAAGTTCCCCGAGCTCACCATTGGCGAGGGCTGCAGACTTCTTCAGCACTCCCAGTGCACGAATCATTGGGCGGTTCCACACGAATGTGGAGCGGCCAATTTCGAAGTTGTGCAGGCTGCGCTCTGTCTGCGCGCCCCAGTGATGGTCAGCAGGAACCTCGATGGAACCCATTGAATCGGACTCTGTACGCGTCTTCGCGTTCGTAGCATTAGACATGTCTCAAGACTACCGAGTGCCAAGTGCCATGCACTACGTAAAAAGTCCCGGTTGGTGATCACACGCACACCAGATAAGATACGCCAACACGGAATAGGACTCTTGTCCCGCACGTTGGGGTAGTGTATGGTTAAACGTCTACTCTTGAGGACTTGGCAACAAGGATCAAGGGAGATAGCGCAACAATATGCGCGTCTGGTTCGGTTCTTCGAACCGGTTGCATGGCGGGGTAACCCGCCACTCTGGCTCACCAGAGAAAAGGAAATAAGGGCGTGGAGCGTACCCGCTCCGCCCACGAGGAGATGATTGATAAATGAATACCAATATGCGCACTGTTCGTCGCGCACAGGCAGAACTGCAATCCGCACAGGCCGAGTTGGCCTCTGTTGGAGTAGGTGCTTCCGCTTCACGCGCCGAACGCGCCGCCTTCCGCGTCTCTGCTGCCGAACAGGCAATGGAGAAGCTGGGACACCAGATGGACCGCGCCGCTTGAAATAACCAGAAGAGTTAAGATTTCTGGCTGCGCCGCTTTAAGGAGGAAACATCATGCGATTCATGCGCAAACTGTTCGCCAAGCGTCCGCACAGGAGTTCACTGGAGATGGTTCTGGGTTACAACCAGAAATCATGGCTCGACGAGGAACAGGGCCGCGCCAACGAAGCTCAGTAAAGAGCTTCACAGCGACCAACCGCGTCAAGCCGCCAGAACTTCTGGGGCAGGCGAGAAGTAAGCCCGTGGGGCTTGCCAACACATCAGTAGCTAACATCAACTGATAGCTGGCAATACCCACCACATGGGCAACGCACTCGCCAGATGCTAACTGAGGGAGGGGTTCTGCTCGGGAAACCGGGCGGGACCCCTCCCTCAGTTTTTTGCTGCCTCCACATCACTGATTCCTTACTAGACGTCTCACAGAATCAGGTGAAGCGGCGTTCCCCATTACGCTTTTACCCAGCCACTTCTCCCCGTTACACGCATCCTTGCCTATAACCGGCACACCTGATTGACCGCTCCTCTTCTCAAGGGACTTCTTCGACGCGGCCACGTCACGCGCGGGGCGCAACGAGAGTTGGCGTGCACGTCGAGAGTTGGCCAGTGCAACAAGAGTGAGTCAATGCCGCGAGAGTTGGGGCCGCACGACATCCCTCGCGGTTTTGTCTATCCCCCAAGGAATTCGCTCACTCTCGTGACTGCCGGGGATCGTGCAGGTGGTTCTCACCCGCCCGGGACTGGTCGTTGAGGGCGCGGACGAGAGCTAGCCAGCGCCGCAACCCATCTTCGAGGAGTCGATCCACGACATGGTGTCCGGCTCAGAGCTTTGGCAAAGGGTCATGTATCAAACAGCCACCGACTGGTGGAAATAGTCGTACAAGCTCGGTTCCAGCGCCTCGTCCAAATCAAGTTTCATCGTTACAACGTCAAGTGCAGAACCGTCATCATTCGGCATCTTCTCTTCAATTGGATCTCGAGGAGCAGCCCTGCCTAGGTAATAGAAGTCGGTTCCTTCAGCGTCATCTTTCTTCGCAAAGAGGAACAGCGGAACTTCTTGGTCAACGATTGCCTTCACTTCTTTGCTCTTAAGTGTCCGTCTACTTCTCGTAAACCATTTAAGCGTTCGAGAATCAAGAAACTCATCCTCATACTTCGTACTTGCAGTTACATCTGCAGCCTTGTGATAGGTGATAAAGATTGGGCAAGTCCCCGAGTCCTTATCAACCTTGTACCCATACATGGTGCTTTCCTCATTCTTCGTCCACCCCAGAAGGCGACAGACATCCTTCCTCGAGTATCGTTCGCCTACGATCAACTCACGGGAAGAAACATACCGGTGCCTCGCAAGATATAGTCCGGTCTCAATAACGTCATGAACCTGATCGTTGAACTCACTGTCTCGATCAAGAAGTTGCTGAACTTTGCCGTTGAGTTGGTATCGTCCATGCTTCAGAACAACCAAAGCGAGCCCTCCATATCGCTCTTGTTCCTTATCCTTGAAAAAGGACAAACTGAGAACGCGTTCTACAGAAGCAACCACTGCACGGCTGTCTAGCATCCCCTGAGTGTGCAAATAAACCTGGAACTCTGCGGGGCTCATATTGTTACCAGCTATGAGTTCTTTCAACAGGATGAGTTCATGAGGCCGCTTCCCGTTCATCAGCTCAGCAGAAAGGAAGTTCAAGACATGACACTCGTCCGCGTTGGGTGCACTATCAACTGCACCCATATATTCCAAGAAACTCCAGTAGTTTCTCTTGAACTTGTTGTTCTGGAGCTGCTTCGTAGCAACGAGCACAGGGTCAGCGGCTTCAAACCGAGCAAAATCTAGCAGCCGGGGAGGTTTGGCAAGCCGCTTCTCAAGATCTCTAAATACTCTCTTGATTTCCGACATACTGTCCAGCTTTGTTTTTGCTAGGGAATCAAGAACTCGTTGCCGGGCTATTTGATCGAAGTTGATACTCGATACACCAGCGATTGTTCCAGATGCATTCGCTTGAATGAGCTTCTTTCGAACAACATCCTTATTAAGTGAGCTGTCTCCAGTCAGCGCAATTGGAATGAGATAGTTGTTGTCATAATTTCCGATGAAATCGAGTACCCGGAGATGATCTTTTCCTCCTGATTTTCGTAGCCCTCGCCCCAGCTGCTGGGTGAAAACAATGCTGGATTTCGTTTGCCGCAGCATAACGATCTGGTTAAGACAAGGGATGTCAATACCCTCGTTGAAGATGTCCACTGTCAAAATATAATCAAGTTCGCCGCGCTCTAAACGGGCAACCGTAGCCTCTCGGAAATGACTCGAGTCTGAGCCAGAGAGCGTTGTCGTTCGTAGCAGATTGCCGTTCACACTCCGCTGGTTGAGCAACCGAGACAGTTCTTTTGCTTCATCAACTCTGCTACAAAACATCAGACCACGGACATTCGAAGGAAAACCGTATGCCTCCATCATTCTGACAAGATGGTCAACTCTCTCTGGCTGAACGAGCTTGGCAAGGTTCGAGACCTCATCGATGGTCGCACCCGCGGCGTCTATGAAATCTGTGACGCCATAGTAGTTGAAGGGAACCAACATGTTGGATTCGAGGGCCTTCTGTAATCGAATCTCATATGCAACGTTGTGATCAAACAATTCAAGGACATCGTAATCATCTGTACGTTCCGGAGTCGCAGTCATCCCCAAAAGGAATCTGGGATCCAGGTGATTGAGCAATGAACGGTAGCTCTCCGCACCAGCTCGATGTACTTCATCCACGATCACGTAGTCGAAGTAGTCCCGAGGCAGTGCGTCGAGGTTCTCGGGTCGAGTCAATGACTGGATGGTTGCAAACACGTACTGCCGATCGAGCTCGCGAGTGCCACCAGAGAACTTCCCGAAGTAGTTTGCTGGACGCCCCAAGACACGTTGGAACTCATGAATCGCTTTGTCGAGAATCTGCTCCCGATGCACAACAAACAACAATCGTTTCGGTAAAGCGGCGCGCACATCAAGTGCTGCAAGAATCGTTTTGCCGGTGCCAGTGGCAGAAATTATTACAGCCCGCTTTTCTCCGGCCTCCCTCAGTTCCGCGATGCGCTCAAGTGCTTCTCCCTGCATCTGGTTGGGCATAATTGAACCGAGCGAATCTTGTTCGAAGTTGTCTACCTGCGCCAGCTGCCGAGCCTTTGCCTCGTATCGCGCCTCATAGCTTTCAATCCATGACTCAGTAAGTGGGAGTGCCAGCTTGGATTGCGCTTCGATTTCGTCAACAAGTTGATCGGTGATATCTCCGCCCGGAAGCGCGGAGAACCTTATGTTCCATTCCTTATTGACGAGGAGAGCACCTCGCGTCAAGTTCGAACTGCCAACAATGGCAGTTGTACTTTCGATTTGCGTGAACACATAACCTTTGGAATGAAAAGCTCCAAGAGTATCTGGATACACGAGTACATCCACATTAGGGAGGTTCATCAGCTCTCGGAACACATCAGGGGAGTTGAATCCCAGGTATGAACCCGTGATGATTCGTCCCTGTCCCTCGAAATCCAAAAGTGCCTGCTTCAAGAGGCCAACAGCACCAGTGCCAACAAACGCGACCGAGAAATCAAATCGACTGGATCTTCGGAGTTCGTCCCGTATGGCCCGCAGCATCGTGTTCTCATCCTCGTTCGAGATGAGCACAGGATTATAAAGCTTCTCGGCCTCAACCGTCTTATCTAAGAATCCAAAGGCCGTGTCACTCTTTACCCGGGCTGACAAGATCCTCATCGCATAAGATCCCGTTGAACGATTTCAACGGCGGGCTGATCAGCTGGTGCCCAATCGAGCGTCCGGAGCTCGGCCGCAGGGACCCAACGAATCTCGGCATGCTCGGTCACGAGCGGCTCAACTTCGCGCATATGACAGTAGAAAGTAGTTAGTGAAACACTTCCAAAATCGTACTCGAACTCGGTGGTCGTGACCTCATCACCAATTTCTACTTCGATCAGAAGTTCCTCTTCAAGCTCTCGCTGCAAAGCCTGCCGCGGAGTCTCCCCCTGTTCGATCTTTCCGCCAGGGAACTCCCATTTTCCGGGGAGGGACATCTTTTCGCTTCGACGTGCGCAAAAGACATTCGATTGGTCAGTGATTACTGCACCAACAACATCAATTTGCTTCTTCTCATGCTGCACCGCCACCGATGTTCCTCTCGCTAGGTCCTGAGTTGCTTTTGCCAGGCTAACTCATTGTCCCGACAACTGGTGCATCATCAGGCCTGCAGCCCCTAACCCGCCCGCGCCATGAGTTCGGCGAATGGCCCGCCTAGCTCAGCAAGATCGGCGGGCGCCCCAGATTCCACGATCTTCCCGCCGTCCACAACGAACACGCGATCCGCCATGACGGCAGTAGCTGGCCGGTGCGCGATGAAGATGAGGGTGCGCTCTGGAGCGAGGGCGCGCAGGCTCGCCGCCACCTCGGCCTCGGTTGCCGGATCCAGATCGGACGTCACCTCGTCCAGCACCAGCACAGGGGCGCCACGCAGCAGCGCCCGAGCCAGCGCGATCCGCTGACGCTGCCCACCAGAGACGCCGCCGCCCAGCTCCCCGATCGCCGTGTCCAGCCCATCAGGCAGGGCTGCGGAGCTCAGGTCAAGTGCCACGGAGGAGCAGGCGCGGATGAGCTCGTCGTCGTCGGCATCGGGCGCCGCCATCAAAAGGTTCTCCCGCACCGTCCCCGAAAACAGGAACGGCCGCTGCGGAACCAGCGTGACCGCGCTGCGCAGCCCGGCCTCGCTCAACTCGCGCACGCCCACGCCCCCGATCCGCACCGTGCCCGCCTGCGGATCCCACAACCGCGCAATCATCGCGCCGATCGTGGACTTGCCGGAGCCGGACACGCCCACGATCGCGACCACTTCTCCGGGATCCACACTCAGGTTGACCCCGTTAAGGACGGGCGACGACGACGGCCGCTCACCTCCGTCCCCACCTCCAGTAGGTCCGGGGTAGGTGAAGGCCACGTTCGTGAGTTCCACGCCTGCAGGGCTGCTCGGCGCCGAAGCGGGGCGCGTTGGTTCGCTGACGATCGATTCGGCCTCGGTCACGTCGGCTACGGCGCGGGCCGCGGCCAGTGCGTCGTCCAGTGCCGCCACGAATTCCTCAACCGCCAGAACGGACGGCATCGTGGCCATCGTGGCCACCACGGCAACAACCAGATCGGTGACGGTGATCCCGTTACCCACGCGCCCAGCCCCGGCAATCAGTACCAGTGCCGGGGTGAGCATTTGCAAGCACGCGTTCAAGCCGCGGCGCAGGCCCGTCCAGTTGGCGTGACCAACAAGGTGCTTGCCGATTTGGAGCTCATAGCCGCGCATCTGATCGAGGCGGCGCCGGGTGATCCCAAAAGTGAGCACCTCTTCGGTGCCCTGAATCGAATCGGTGACGTGGTGGGCCAGTGCTCCGCGCTCATAGCGCAGTTTGCTGGCGCCCCGGGCAGTTGATTTCCCGCCGAGGAACGGGACCACTGCACCAACAACAAGCCACCCGATGAACGCGATGAGGGCTGACAGGGGATCGACAGCCAGCGCCATCCACACGGTAACCGTCACGGGCACCACTACAGCGGCGATCGCCGGTGCGATCGTGTGGGCGAAGAACGTTTCGATGCGATCGATATCCTTGGTGGCGCGGGCCATCAAATCGCCAGATTCGCGGCCCTGTACCGCTGCGGGCGCCTGAGGCTCCAAGCGATCGTAGAAATAGGAGCGAAGGCGAGCCAGTGCCTTGAACGCCACCAAATGGCCCGTGTACTGCTCCAGATAGGCACACAACGCCTTCAGGAGAGCAAGGCCCACAAGGATCCACAGCTGCGCCGCCATGGAACGGGGCGCGCTGCCCAGAAGTGCGGTAACGGCGGAAACTGCGGACACGAGCAGAGCCACGTTCGTCAGGTGCCCGATGATCCTGAAGATCGTTGAGGCCGCGAGTGGTCCAAGGACCGGGCGGGCCACCGTGAGGAGCCACCCGGTGAGTTCACGGCGCGTGGACGGGGTGGGTGTGGTGGCAGCATTCGCGCTCATGCGGACACCTTCCCTTCGTGGATCTCTATCGCGCGGTCGGCCGATTCCACCAGCGCCTCCCTGTGTGCCACCGTGATCACCGTGCGCCCTTCGCAAAGCACCGCGAGCGCCTCGCGGATCGCCATCTCCGAACTGAGATCAACTTGAGACGTCGGTTCATCAAGCAAAAGGATGGGGGCATCGCGCAGGAAGGCTCTCGCGATCGCGATGCGCTGGGCCTGACCTCCTGAAACCTCTAGGCCTCGCTCCCCCACGAGGGTGTGGAGGCCGCCGGACCACTGGAGCGCCTCGCCCAAGTTGGCCTGATCGAGGGCCCGCCACATCTCATCCTCCGTGGCGTCCGGGCGCGCAATGCGCAGGTTCTCTGCCAACGTTCCGGTGAACAGGAAGGCCGATTGGCGCACCATTGCGCACAGGCTCCTACGTTCGGCGGCAGTGGCCGGCGCACCATCCAAAAGAATCTGGCCCTCGCTAGGCTCCGCCAACCCGGCGATCAGACTCAATAGTGTGGATTTACCTCCGCCTGATTCCCCCGTCAGCACTACGTGTTCGCCCGCCGTTACAGAGAAGTCAATGGTGGATAGCGCTTGGGCGCCATCGTCCCACGTGAAGCTGAGGCCTTGGACCGTGATGGGAGTGGCTTCCGTATGAGTATTGGCATCGCGATCCTCCCCAGCTTCATTGGCTGGCTGCTCCGCCGTGTAGGCCTTGAGGGCCTTCGATGCGGCGCGCCCACCCATGCCCACGTAGAAGAACTTGCCGATGTGGTTGAGAGGTTCCATGAGGAGAGGAGCGAGTAGTACGAGTGTGAGTGCCGGGCCTAGCCCGAGCGTGCCCGCCGAATACCCGGTGATGGCTTGCCATACCGCGACGATCAACATGCCAAGAGCGAAGCCTGCATCGGCCACGAGGATGACTAACTGGTTCGCAGCGAGCATCTTCATGACCTGTTGACGCAATGCCTCGGATCCGCGAGCTAGCTTCTTCCCGAACCGCAGCCCCGCCCCGATCAAGCGCAGATCGGTGAGCCCCTGAATGGCCTCTAGGTATTCGTTGGCGAGTTGCGCCGAGGCGGCACGGTGCCGTCCAGAGACGGAAGCGAAGATACGTTGGAATCCACCCACCATGATGGGGATGAGAGGGAGGCCGATCATCAGTATGACGGCCTGCTTCACCCCCACGGCAAACGCCATGACAACTAGCACCACGATCGGGGCGGTCATCTGCGCAATCATGGGCGCGGTGAAGGACGCTCTCATGGCAGCTGTGCGTTCCACCGTATCTGTTGCCAGCGATACGGCCCTTCCTGATTGCCTCGCAGAACGGTCCATACTTCCGCGGTTCCATGCTGTTTGTAGGACAGGGCGGCGAAGCTCTCTCTCAATCTTGGCCTGTTTCGGGCCGTAGGAGCGCGCTTGCCACCACTCGACCGCTCCGATGAGGAGCGGACACACCACCAAGGCCGTAACGGCCAGTGGGTGGAGGTTCTGCATCGCGACAACGCGAGCCACGCTAGTTCCGATTGCAACCACCACTAGTGATCGCAGCAGTGTCGCTAACCAAATACTCGCAATCGAGGGGAAAAATTGCACATGGCAACCGTACGCGTCCCGATCGCCCAAAGCGAGCACGCTACGAGTCTCGGAATCGGGCCCCCGGCGTGGTAACGTTCTTTCATGCGTGTGTCACAGGTCATAAAGAACAAGGGAACCGGCGCCGTCACCGCGCCTCCCACCGCATCCATCCTTGATGCTACCCGTCTACTTGCCGATCACAGGATCGGCGCAATCATCGTGATGGACGGCGAAAAGCTCGCCGGCATCATCTCCGAGCGGGACATCGTGCGATTCGTGCGAGAATCGGGCGATCCCCAAGTGCCGGTCTCGCGAATCATGACGTCCGCCGTCACAACCTGTAGCCCCGACGATGACATTGCCGATCTTGCCATCGTCATGACCAACCGAAAGATCCGGCATCTTCCCGTGGTGAATGATGGCAAGTTGGCCGGAATCGTGTCCATCGGGGATATTGTCAAGGGCCGCTTGGACGAACTGGAAACTGAACGCAACCAGCTTGAGGACTACATTCGCGGCTGATCTGGCCGTTCTCCCACCTTTCACGTCCGTATGCTGTAGCAGCTACCCGCATAGGCACGGCTTACACAGCATACGGACGTGAACGACGTCTGGGGCATTCTCCTCGCGCCACCTGCAGCGCTTCAATTCCGTATGTTGTATCAGCCACCCGTATAGGTACGGCTTACACAGCATACGGACGTGAACGACGGGCAACTACCAACTCTCACACGGTCGCGGACAGCCGCCCGCGCGGCGCCACACAACCGATAGCATGGACTTCCGTGGCACAACTCGGTTTTGATCGCGAAAAGTACCTGACCCTCCAACTTGAGCACATCAAGGAGCGGCGCGCCCAATTCGGCGGCAAGCTCTACCTTGAATTTGGCGGCAAGCTCTTTGACGATATGCACGCCTCCCGCGTGCTCCCGGGCTTTCTCCCGGACAACAAGATTGTCATGCTGGAAGAGATGCGTGATGACGTTGAGATTGTCATGGCCGTCAGCGCCAGAGACATCCAACGGAACAAAGTCCGCGAGGATCTGGGCATCGCCTACGATCAGGACGTTCTGCGCCTCATTGACGCCTTCCGTGAGCGCGACCTGTACGTTGGCTCCGTGGTAATCACTCGGATGAGTGACGATAACCGCCCGGCCAAGAACTTCATGAGGAAGCTACAACGCCTAGGCCTCAAGGTGTACCGCCACGCATCGATCACGGGCTACCCTCACGATGTTGAGCGGGTGGTATCCGAAGCCGGCTACGGCAAGAACGAATACATTGAAACTACGCGCGACGTGGTGGTTGTCACCGCCCCAGGCCCCGGAAGCGGCAAGCTGGCCACATGCCTTTCGCAGGTGTACCACGATCACTTGCGTGGGATCACCTCGGGGTACGCCAAGTATGAGACCTTCCCGATCTGGAACCTTCCGCTGGATCACCCCGTCAACTTGGCTTACGAAGCAGCCACGGCGGATCTCGACGATGTCAACATGATCGATCCCTACCATTTGGCCGCCTACGGCGAACAGACGGTCAACTACAACCGGGACGTGGAAACGTTCCCGATTCTCAATCTGCTGTTCGAGAGGATCATGGGCGCTTCGCCCTATCAGTCCCCAACGGACATGGGTGTGAATATGGCAGGCTTCGCTATGTCCGACGATGCCGTATGCCGCCGTGCCGCCACCCAAGAAATCATCCGAAGGTATGACAAGGCTCGAGTCGCGGAGCGGCGGGACGAACTTGATTCCACGGTGTCCGATCGCATCGCTCTACTCATGGGTAAGGCGGGCGTGACCGAAACAGACCGTCCAGTAGTTGAGCCAGCACTGGCGAAAGCCAAGAAAACAAAGGGGCCGGCCGCCGCCATCGAACTGCCTGATGGCACGATCGTCACGGGCAAAACATCTGATCTCTTGGGAAGCTCCTCTGCCGTTCTTCTCAACGCGCTGAAGGTTCTTGCCGGCATCGATGATTCGGTGGACCTTCTCTCCCCCGCGATGATCGAGCCCATCCAGAACCTCAAGACCCACCACCTAGGTAGTAAGAATCCGCGGCTTCATACGGACGAGGTACTCATCGCCCTAGCCGTTGGCGCCACCACGGATACCAACGCACGAACGGCGTTGGATACCCTGTCCCAGCTGCGCAACTGTGATGTTCACTCGTCTGTCATTCTCGGGCCAGTGGACGAGGGCGTGTTCCGAAATCTTGGTGTGAACGTGACAAGCGAGCCAGTGTTTCAATACAAGAATCTCTACCGGAAGCGCTAATCGCGAACCGTTCCTCGTGCTCACCCGTCAAGCGACGGGGCCACAATCACCGTTTCTACTTCGCCCTCGAGGCGATCGATGGTCTCCTCCGGCGTCTGGGAATCTACAACCACAGTGTCAAAAGCGGAGAGCGGCACCACCTCGTGGAGCGCGCGGCGTGCGAACTTCGTGTGATCGGCCAGTAGGATCTTCCGGGCGGAAACCGCGAGCATGGCACGCTTGGTATCGGCCACAAATTCGTGAGGGTTACACACTGAACTCCCGGTGATGGCGGCATCCGACATCACGCACACATCCGCGCGCATCTTCTTGATGGCTTCAACCGTACTTGGACCGTGGAACGAATCAGTCCATAGCCTGTACCTGCCACCCATCATGAACACCGTGGTTCCCGGGTTGCTTCCCACTTTCTGCACCACGGTCAGCGCATTGGTAATGATGGTCAGAGGGGAAAGATCCGCGACCCGGTCCAGCAAGGGAAGCACCGTGGAAGAATCGTCCACCATCACTGATTCCCCGCGCGTAATGAGGTGAGCTGCGGCAGCCGCGATCTCCGCTTTCTCCCCTGGGTTCAGCTTCGAACGCATATCCGTTGGCATCTCGGACAGGCTGGAGCGCGCGGGAGAAACCTCGCCCTTCGATCGCGTGACCAAGTCAAGCTTTTCCAGCTTCGCAAGATCGCGATACACGGTCACAATCGAGACGGCCAACTTCTGCGCGAGCTCTTCAACCCTCAACGGGCCGCTGGCCGTGACGATATCAACGATTTGGCGGCTGCGGCCGGTGATCTCCGGGCGGTTCGTGCTCATGGACTTCCTTTTACTTGTGATGCGTGGGCGGTGGCTAGCGCAGCTTCTGACCGTGCTGACGAACCAGCACCAGCTGACGCCGCGCCAGCCACCGTAGGCGTGAGCCTCTAGCCCTCGTTTGCCGCGTGGGCCGTGTAGCCCTTGATGCCTGAGGAGGCTTCGGCCACCTGTTCATCGGTCAGGAGCTTGACAGCCCGGCCGGTCCACAGGGCGCGGAGCTCGATATCGCAGATGTACTCCAGGTAGGGCAGCTTATCCAGCGCGGCAGCCAGATCTGGGCCAATCGTGATGGCGCCGTGGTTTGCCATGAGGGCGCCAAGGCGGCCGTTCAGAGCATTCGTCACGTTCTCAGCCAACTCGTCCGTGCCAAACGTTGCGTACGGGGCCACGCGGATGGCGCCGCCGAACATCGTGGAGTAGTAGTGGCTGATCGGGATCTCATCTACAACAAGGCCCATTGCCGTTGAAGCCGGGGCATGGTTGTGGGTGATCGCGCCGGCATCGGTTGCCCTGTATACGCTCAGGTGCAGCGGGCACTCCGATGAGGGCTTGTACTTGCCTTCGAGCTGGTTGCCGTCCATATCTACAACGGCAACGTCCTCGGCTGTCATCGTGTCATAAGGGACGGCCGATGGGGACATAACAACGTGATCGCCCACGCGCACGGACACATTGCCCGCCGTTCCCACTACGAGGTTCTTGGCCACCATTTCTAGGCACGTATCGACTACTTGCTGGCGCTCTGCTTCGTAAAGCATTCTGACTCCTTCGGAGATAGATGAAACTGTTGAGGTTTCTTGGGTTTTCTTCTGGTTTCGAGAATTCTTCTGGTTGCGAAAACTCTTCTGGTTGCGAAAACTCTTCTGGTTTCGAGAATTCTTCTGGTCTTGTGCGGTTTTCTGGGCATTGGGTGACGCGGCTCGCCGTAGCCGGTGTATACCTACGCCACTACGTAACTGAGCGTGACCGTAAGCCCGGCGCTACCGGCCAAAGCCGAGGCTATCGAACCCGCAGGTTATCCGCTTCATACACCTCCGGGTTCATAAGATGCTCGGGGCGCTCGCCCGCCACAAAGCGGGCGATATCTGCCGCGCCAATGCGCCCGGCAAGTTCCGCCGCTTGCTTGGAGGCCCCGCCCAAATGCGGAGTCATCGTGACGCGCGGGGTAGAGAAGAGGCGGTGTCCAGCAGGAAGCGGCTCGGGATCCAACGCATCGAACGCCGCCGCAAATAGCCGCCCGGAATCCAACGCATCAGCCACAGCCTCGTAATCAAGCAGCCCACCGCGAGCGCAGTTCACCACGATCGCCTGATCGGGCAGCTTCGCAATCTGGGCTGCGCCGATCATGTGCTCGGTATCCTTGGTCAGGCGCTGATGCAGCGTGAGAATGCTCGAACGCTCCAGCATAGAATCCAGATCCGAGGCCAGCTCCATACCGGGCTCTAGGGCCGAAGGATCCACCCACGGGTCAAACACGATCACGTGCGCACCCATCGCGGCCAAAACTCGCGCAACCTTACCGCCTACGTTTCCGTAGCCGCACACGCCCACGGTTGACCCAGCAATCTCCGGGCCCACCTGATCGTAGTTGTAGTAATCCGATCGCCAATCGCCGGCCTTGACCTCGCTATCGCGTTGGGCGATCTGGCGGGCCGCCGCCATAATCATCGCCACGGAATGTTCGGCCGAGGCAACAGCGTTGCGCCCTGGAGCATTGGACACCACAACGCCGTGGCGGGTGGCGGCCTCAACATCCACGTTCACCGGGCCACCGCGCGTGATGGTGATGAGCTTGAGGTCAGGGCTCGAGGCGATCACTCGTTCGGAAAACGGGTAGGTGTGGGAAAAGGCGATGTCCGCACCAACCAAGGCTGCAATCAGCTCATCCTCATCTCCGAAGGCTTCCTTCACCCCGGAGAAATCGCTGTATGGGTCGTTCGGCCAGTTGGACTGGATGGCCTCTACCTGAACCTCTGCCTCGCCAAGCCCATCGGCTCCAGCGATGGCACCTTGGAGCACCTTGGTTGTCACAAAGCCGTCTCCAGCTGCAAGGATCTTCATCTTTATGCCTCACTTTCGTGGCGCAACGATCGCATCTGTGGCCACACGGGCTGAATCGCCTTACGTGCCGCCTTAAAGACCTCGTGCGTACGCCGGTAAATTGAATAGTTGTCCGGGTTGGGAAGGAATTCCTCCATGCCGGTCTTCAGCATGTCAGCTGCCTCGCCAATATCGGAGGCGGCGCCAGCCGAAACGAGCGCCAGCACGGCAGCACCGCGCGCCCCTGCTTCGGGCGCTTCTTGGCGCACCACGCGCTGGCCGGTGGCATCCGCCAGAATCTTGCACAGCAGATCGGAACGGAAACCGCCGCCGGACACCACGAGGTCCTCACTCATTTTCAGGGTGTCGATGCATTCGAGGAGCGAGAACGCCACGCCTTCGTATACGGCGCGAAGTATCTGATTGGTTGGCGTGGTCAGGGACATGCCCATCCACGAAGCAGATGCCGCCGTGTCGAGGAACGGCGCACGCTCACCACCCGGGGAGGCATAGGGAAGGTATACAACGCCGCCAGAACCAGCCGGTGCCTGCCGCGCATCCGCTTCGATTTCATCCCAGTCCCGATCTTGGAAGCCAAGAACGTCACGGATCCAATCGAGATTCGGAGTGCCGGTCATCGGCACGAGGAATTCCAGAACCTGTGAGCCGCGGCCGGTGGCCAGAACCATCGAGAGGTTGGACTGGCGATCCTGTGCGGACGGCTGAAGTTTGCCCACAAACCCCGTTGTCCCCAGAATGAGCCAGCCTTCGCCATCTTCTACAGCACGCAGGCCAGCGCCCGTTACGGCCACGTCGATCATGCCAACACCCACGGGAGTGCCAGCGGGAATTCCCGTCACGGCGGTGGCCTCTTCGGTCACCGTTCCACCCCGGGGCGTCCGAGCCCACAGCCGGTGGGAGCAAACGCAGGGCGTCCGGCATGCCCAGAGCGTTCGCCATCGCGCTTGAGTACTCCATGGTGTTGACGTCGAGGAACGTACGTGAAGCCTCCGTGTAATCGGTCAGGCGTTCGCCCGTCAACCGGAAGCGCAGCCAGTCCTTGCAGTACAGATGCGTGGCCGCACTAGCAAGCATCTCCGGCTCATTCGCCGCAAACTCTTCGTACAGCACGGGAAACAGACCGCCGAATATCGTGGTACCGGTGGTCTCCAGCACCGTGTCCGCCTTGCCCTGGTTCGTCCATTCATTCACGCGATCGCTCGCGCGCCCATCCAGCCACGTCGCAGCAGGGCGAACGGGAGTCCCGGCCTCATCCACCAGCCATGCACCGTCGCCTTGGCCGGTTAGCCCGATTGCCACGATATCGTCATCGGGACGCTGGGCCCTCACCTCACGCAAACAGCTGGCAACGCCCTGCCAGATCGCCTCCATGTCCTGCTCGGCCTCGCCGAGTTTGCCGTAATTCACTGGAACAGATTCGTGGTGTGTAGCCAGAATCCCGCCAGAAAGGTCAAACGCCACGGCCTTCACCGCCGTGGTGCCGCCATCCACTCCGATGACGATCTTCTCACCGCTCATACTCATCTCCTTTGTCAAACACAACCGCGTGCAGACTAAGTATATTCACATAAATTTCAGAAATGGTAGTAGTTTTTTCAATTGATTATCACGAACCATAGTCTCCGCTTCTTTTTCGACGACGACGAAACCTCCCCCACAACCCACTTGCCTATCGTTTATCGATATATATATTGTTACTCAATAGATCAATGTAACTGAGCGCGGAGGACCCTCATGAAAACGGGCGTTGTAACATCGTTGAAGTGTCTGATCGGATTGTTTCTCGCAATCTTGCTAGCAACGGCCCTGTGGTGGATGCCGTGGGTGGCCAACGATAGCGCTACCCTCTATCCCGAATTCGCTCACCTGAAAATCCCCCTCCTAGCCCTCGCCGAAGCAGCGCTGGCATTCATCCTCGCATTTCTCGTTGCCATCTGGGCGCTTCTGACCAGAGTTCGTGAAGGGCAAGTCTTTAGCACCTCATCCTTCAAATGGGTGAAGGTCTTGACGCTTACGCCCCTAGGCGTGGCACTCGCCTGCATTGCAGCAGTTCCGCTCACCCCGGGCCCGCCACTCTTGGTCTACGGCGCATTGCTTGCCGCCATTGCCTGCATCGCCATCAGCCTACTCATGGCCGTCATGCGGGGATTGCTTGAGCAAGCATTAGCATTGCAGGGCGAGTTGGACGAGGTGATCTGATGGCAATCATCGTTGATCTCGATCTCATGCTGGCGCGCAGGAAGATGGGCGTGGGAGAGCTGGCTGAACGAGTTGGCATCACGCCGGCAAACATCTCTGTGTTGAAGAACGGACGCGCCAAGGCCATTCGGTTTAGCACGCTGGATGCACTCTGCAGAGAGCTGGCATGCACACCGGCCGATATCCTGCGCTACGAGCCTGACGAGTAATGCGCCAGCACATCCTTTACAGCCGATAGTTACCGATGTATCGTTAAGTATCGTTAGCGATACACCGGTAACAACCGCGTGAAAGCAGCACGACCGTTACATCCACTGCTTTCACATCCATCATAGGAGGTGCCACCATGGCATTACCAGATCCCGATAACACTTTTAATCCCGATGCATTCAGCCCATCCGGGCCCGCACCCTCCGCGCCTACGCCTCCGCCGCCCCCTCCTTCGGCTGCGTCGCCCGCGTCAGCGCCCACTCCGCCGCCTCCACCTCCGTCCGCACCTTCGGCCCCCTCTCCTGAGGATGCCGATCTGTGGGAGGCATTCGATGCAATACGCGACACGTTCCGGCCTCGTGGCCCCCGAGGCCCTCACGGTCCCCATGGCGGCCCACACGGCCGGCATCCGCATGGCCCTCATGGCCGTGGCCGCGGAGGGCCGCGAGCTGGTCGCGGGGATGTGCGGTCAGCAATCCTCTTGCTGCTCTCCGAAGGGGAGATGCATGGGTATCAGATCATCCGCGAAATCGAAGAGCGCTCCAGCGGCACATGGAAGCCAAGCCCTGGTTCCGTTTACCCCACGCTCCAGATGCTGGCAGATGAAGGACTCGTCATCGCTTCGGAAACTGGCGGGCGCAAGACGTACAGCCTGACCAAGGAAGGCAGTACTGCCGCCGCCAAAGCCAAGGAGAATGCCGCTCCATGGCAAACGCCAAGTGCCGAAGCCATGAGCAAGGCGGCCGGTCTGCCACGAGCAGGCGCCGAACTAGCCCAGGCCGTCTCTCAGCTTGTCACCTCGGGCACACCGAAACAGCGTGAAGCTGCGATCAAGATCCTGAAGGATGCACGCCGCCAGATCTACGGCATTCTGGCCGAAGAGTAATCGGTCGCTTCACTGGCTGATGTGACGCCCCCGGCTCTACCTGCATGCGGAGTCGGGGGCGTCCGTCGTCGTCGTTCACTACCTACTCAATCAGGCCGAGCTGCCTAAAGGCCGTAACCAACCCCAACTCGCGTGGACCCGGCACCACGATATCCGCGGCGGCGATAACGTCCGGATTCCCGCCCGCAATCGCCACGCCCGTTCCGGCGCGTTCGACCATCTCCAGATCGTTCAGGCCATCTCCGCACGCAACAACCGCCTCGGGACTAGCTCCGATGTGCGCGAGCACCGCCTCAATGCCGCCAAACTTGTCCACCACGCTCAGCTGGAGTTCGCCAGAAACGGTCCCGAGATCCTCCACGGATCCCGGCATGGCCCTCACCTCGGGGCCAATTTCCGCGGCGACCTCGCGGATGGGACGGTCTGAGAACAGAACCGTAATCTTGCTCGGGCGCACGGTGGCGAGCGAATCAACCACCTTGAGCCTATCGAGCATATCGGTATGCGTCCTGAACAGCTCGCGCAGCCGTGCTTCACCACTCGCTGTGCAACAGACATACTCGGGGTGCTCCAGAATGTAGACCCCCTCGTAGCGGTCCAACACCTCGAGTGCCCGGCGAGTCAGAGCCTCCGAGTAACGCTGATCGCGCAGCACTGTCCCGCCAATCTGGACGTAACCACCAGCGGCGCAGACCAGCCCGTCAAAATTGGCCTGAAGTGCACGCGGGCCCAGCCCGCTCAGCGGACGCCCGGTGCACAGGAACACCTTGTGTCCATTGCGTTGGGCGGCCCCGACGGCGGCAACGTGCTCCGCGGGAACGTGCCCGTCCTCGGCATACGTTCCGTCAAAGTCTAGGAACACGAATTTCACGGCCGTCTCTTCACTACTCCGGTTTAGCAAATTCAGGCGATCCTTCTGGGCGGACAAAGAGTTCACCGCATTCCTTCACAGTTGGCAGGTATCAGTGGCACCATCCTATGCGCTCGACGGAACACAGCCGAGTCAGGCTTCTCGATCCCCTCTCTCGGGCCACCCGTACAGTTCGAACAGGACGCGTGTGTATTCCCGGGCTTGCCTTCCATAAATGATGCGTCCTCTTGGTCGATCCCACTCGTACTGTTCCTTCTCAAACTTCTCAGCCACGGCGTCCCAGTCAGTGCCGTCTCTCATATCGACCATGGTGCTGCGCTCCGCCCCTTCCGTATCGTTAACGTCACATCTATATCGTCGAAAACGTAACCTTGGAGCGTATCACATGGCGCCCTTGTGGGCCCTAGCCATAATCGTTCGATTGGCTGCCCACGAGAGTTAGTTTTTGCGGGCAGAGTTAGCGTGGTGTTCGAACCCTCGCTGCACAGCCTAACAACCGTCGAGGCCACGCATGAGTGAATGAACGAGCGAGAGCCACCAAGCGAGAGTGAGTGGGCGAGAATGGACTGGCGAGAGCGGCGAGAGTGAGCGAATCCCTCCAAAGATGGTCAAAGCCACCAGAGATGTCGTAAAACACCAACTCTCACGACACTCACCCACTCTCGCGGAACTGACTCACTCGCCCGAGAAATCAGGTACAGGCTACCGCTGAAGATGGCCTCTGGACCAGAAAAGGATGGGCCGGACGCCCACAATAACCCCACAACACGCCGCCAAAAACACCACGTTATGGCCTATTGCCCGTTTTGACCTTTAACCCAGCACAGCGCGCCAGTAGACAGAGCAATGGCCCGGTTCCTAGGACTTTTCCTTGGAACCGGGCCATTTATCAGTGGCGGGGGCTAGATTTGAACTAACGACCTCCGGGTTATGAGCCCGGCGAGCTACCGAACTGCTCCACCCCGCGTCGGCTTGTCTAGTCTACAAACCCCTGCGCCCACCGGCAACCCCAGCTCCCGTGCCTCTTCTCACACGGCGAGCCTCCCCTCCTCCAGAGGAAGGTTGCTGCCGCGCCAACACTCAATTTCTCAGGCAGTCAAGGCTTCCCGATATTCAGCCAAACACAACACCCCGTATAGAAAGGAAGGGCCCAACCCCGCAGGATCAAGCCCTTCCTCAGCTACTGACAGCTATGTTTAACCGTTGCCTTCCAGCTCTTCCTTGGCGTCAATGGCGTCAGCGATGGCGGCCTCAAGATCCTCTTGGGCTTGGCCGTAGGCGGCCCAATCGCCGCTAGCCATGGCGTCGTTCGAGGTCTGGATGGCCTCGCCGGCCTTCGCTAGTGCATCGTCAAGGCGCTGCTGGGCATCGCCAGCGGAACCGCCAGTGGGTTCCTCGGTGGGCTCGGCCGTAGGCTCCTCGCTAGGTGCCTCGGTGGGTTCACCGGTCGCCTCATCGTCGGGAGCCTCACCCTCCGTAACGTCTTCCTTCTGCCCTGATACATCGGCATCGCCAGCTTCGGCACCGGAATCGCCGCCGAAGGTCTGATCAAGGGCTTCTTCCAGCGTGGACCCGAATCCAATCGGGTTGCCGTCACCGAAGGAGGTCAGCACGTACTGCAGCAGCGGGTATGTGGTACCCGAGGACGCCGCCACGTAGACGGGCTGGACGTACAGGAGGCCGCCGCCAACGGGAAGCGTCAGCAGGTTACCCATCCGAACGTCGGTTCCGCCCTGCCGCAGAAGGTTGAGTTCTCGCGACACTGTGGAATCAGTCAGGAAGTTGTTCTGTGCCTGACCGGGCCCTGGAACCGTGAGATCTCGCGGCAGCTCCAGCAATCTCAGCTTGCCGTAGCCATCACGTACCTTTCCGGGCTCGTTACCGGCATTCGCATCGGCAGCCAAGAAGCCCGTCATCACGTTTCGTTGAGTTGTACCACCGGGAATGAAGGCGGTGGACAGGGAGAACTCCGCGTTGTCCTGTCCTGGCATCTGCAGCGTCAGGTAGTACGGAGGCTGCTGCTGCGGGTTGGCCGAATCGCCTTCGGTTGGCTCATTCGGAACGTTCCAGAAATCGCCACCGGAATAGAAGGAGGCCGCATCTGTCACGTGGTACTGGGTCAGGAGTGTTCGCTGAACCTTGAACATATCCTCCGGATAACGCACGTGAGACATGAGATCGCCGGCCATATCGGACACTGGCGTCAACATGTTCGGGAAGATCTTGCTCCATGCTTCCAGAACCGGATCATCTTCGTCCCACTGATACAGCGTGACGTCACCAGAATAGGCATCCACAACGGCCTTCACGGAGTTGCGCATGTAATTGACTTCTTCGGGCTGCCCGTAGGCATCCGTCGCACTGGTCATCGAATCGGTTGTTGCACTCTCCAAAGAGGCGCGGGCCGAATACGGGTAGTTGTTGGAGGTGGTGTATGCGTCCACGATCCACACAAGGCGCTTCGGAGTTTCGTCATTCTCATCCGTGTCCACCACGGCGGGGTACGCCTTGGAGTCCACTGTCAGATAGGGAGCAACCTTGGACACGCGCTCCTGAGGATCGCGATCATAGAGAATCTGCGATTCGTCTGTCACACGGTCGGAGAAGAACATATCCGTGGAACGGAACTTGATGGAGAACATCAGCTTCTCGAAGGCGTTGGAGATGGACGGGCCACCATTGCCGTCATAGGTGGTGTACACAACGCCGTTGGGCGCGTCATCATCCGGGTAGTCAATCTCCCACGGATCTATGTCATCGGGAGCGCCAACGATCGAATACTCTGGCAGATTCTGGCCGAAGTACACGCGCGGCTCATAATCCCCGAGTTCCCCAGTGGACGGAATGCCGTATTGGAAGAACTGCGGAGCGCCACGTGTTGTAGATGTGTTGCCGTAGGCAGCTGCCACGCCGTAACCGTGGGTGTAGACCGTATGGTCGTTAACCCACGTGCGCTGCGAATCGTCCAAGCCCGTCAGGTTCAGCTCGCGAACGGCAATCACCGTGTCGCGATCTTCATCGTCAATGTTGTAGCGATCAACGGATAGCTGATCGTTGAACTGGTAGTACTGGCGGTTCTGCTGCAGCTGATTGAATGTGGGCGAAACGATCGTGGGATCGAGCAGGCGGATCTGCGCTGTTGCTTGAGCGTCCTCCTGCAGCTGCCCCTCTTCGGCATCCGTGCGCGCCGAGTAGGTGGTGGTCTCGATATCGTCAAGATCGTAGGCAGCCAGCGTGGCGTCAATGTTGCGCTGAATGTAGGGAGATTCCTTCTCCACGGCGTTCGGTGTGACCTGGAAGTTCTGGACCAACGCGGGGTAGGCCCAAGAGACAACCAGCATGGTCACTACGCCAACGGCGATTCCCGTTCCGGCCAACTTCCATAGGCCCTTGACTGCAGCCAGAATAAACAGCACGCCAACCAAGAGCGCCGCGATAGCCAAGACCATACGGCCAGGGAGCGAGGCGTTAATATCCGTAAACGATGCGCCAGCAAACTTTTCATTGTCTGCCAGAAGCATGTTGTAGCGGCTCAGCCAGAAGTAGGCGGCAACGATCAGGGAGGCAATCGCACCGAGAACGCCGAAATGAATCCGCGCACGGCGCGAGAGGGAAAGCTTCCCGTTATCCTGCCCGATTCCTCCGTACAGGTAATGCATACCAACGGCCGCGATGAGGCTCAAGACGATGAGGGTTGTGGCAAGCGAAAGCAGGGACTGCAAAACCGGCAACGAGAACACGTAGAAGGACACATCGTGCCCGAACTGCGGATCTACCTCAGAGAACGGGGTGCGGAACAGCCACATGACGTAGGTGCGCCATTCCCCAGAAAGCGGGGCTCCGAAGATCACGCCAGCGATTAGCGGCACCACGAACAGCGTCAGCCACGGATGGCTGCTGATCTGATCGCGGTAGCGGTTAGCTCCATCAATACTGGCACTGTCATCCTGCTCGCTGTCCGCCTTCGGACGCGCAAGCCTCAAATTGAGGTAAACGACAAGCCCCACAACAAGGGTGCCAATAACGCCGAGCGCCAGTGCCCAACCCCATTGGGTCCAGAACACGCGAACAGCGTCTAGCTCGTCATACCATTTCACCTCCGTCCACACGTTGGAGAAGATCACGATGGCGAACAAAAGTACCGCCAGCACGATCAGCGTGGGGATGAACACGCTTCCGAAACCGGAGCTTGGGCCCCCCGACCTTGGTGAGCGGCGCGGACTGGGCGCAGTAGATGTAGACAAGCCGTTACCTCATTGGTGTCGTAACTTACAGGGCACAGATCCTGCGCCACCATATACAAACTTAGCGGACGCAGCGTCTAATTCACAGGCAGGTGGACAGAGGATTCCCGTTAGTTCGCCAATTTATGGTGAAATTGCGCGGTTTGGTAGGGCAAGTTCGTGGTTTGTGAGATATGGAGGAACGACGACGACGGCGCACCGCAGCCCCCAACCATGAGAAGATGAGGCGGTGAGTACACGCCAAGAATCCATCAAAGAAGCAGTCCAAGAGATTGAACGCTACGTGTCCGGATACGGCTGGGACGGCCCAATTCGCGTTTTTGCCCTCATTCGCAGCGCCGAGGCTCTGGCTGACCACCCCGAGCTGGCAGAGGAACTACCAGCGGACGTTTCACTCAATGCAGCCGAAAGTGACGAATCCCTGTTCTCAGTAGAGCAGGAAGAGCTCCCACCGGCGGATTCTGTTGAGGGTCTGCTGGATCAACTGGCATGGCCGGAAGGTGTGGCCGGAGCAGCCGTCACATGCGAACGCATTACCCTGCCCCCAGAGGCGGAGGCCGATATCCCGACAGATCCTGCCGAGGCGGAGAAGTTTCTGGCCACGGATGAACGCCGCGAGGACGTCCGGATGGCCGTTGGCGCCATGCGCACAGGTGAGGCGTGGTGTTGCCTACGCATGAAATCGTTCGATGCGGACGATTCGGTGCTGAGCTCAACCGATCTGGTTCCCGAGCTTGTGGAAGCGCTGCGCCGCACCTTCGAGTAGCGGGAGGCCCGGCGGGGCGCCGTCGTCGTCCCTAATCACTCTCCGGGGAATCGTCCGCAACCTGCTCACACGTGGTGAGCGAACTCGTATCCCCCGAACCGATGGCCTCCGTGGCCGCGATCGCATCGTCCAACGTGCGGATGGAAAAGACCTGCATCCCATCCGGCTCGAAACCAACGGTTTCCGAACAGTTCGTGGCCGGGGCAAGGAAATACTCTGCCCCTTCACTCCTAGCGCCCACGAGCTTGTGGCGGATACCGCCAATCGGGCCAACCTCTCCGGCATAGGACATGGTGCCGGTGCCGGCGATCTTCGCATCTGCCCCGAGGGAGCCTTCGGTCAGTTCGTCATAGATCGCGAGCGCAAACATCGTCCCGGCGGATGGACCGCCAATGTTCTCCACGCCGTAGGTCACCTCAAGAGGGAAATCCAGATCGGTGGGGGTCAGGTACACGCCCAGCCGCGAACCCGGCTGGTCCCAGCCGGTGTTATCCGTCTCAAAGGCCTGAGTGGGGAAGGTGGTATCCATCGCGGTGCCGTCGCGGGTGAACCCGATCGTGACGTCCTGACCGGCTGGCAGTTCTCCAAGCACGGCGGATAGGTCCGAGAATGTGGAAATCTCCGTCTTCGTCCCATCGGCGGTGATGCTGGTGAGAACGTCGTTTTCTTCAAGCTTGCCGTAGGCGCCCGAGCCTTCATCCGCGCCGGCAACAATCAAGGTCATCGGAACCTGCAGACCGGCAGCTTCCAGGCCCGCCACGGTTCCCGAATCCTGCGAACTGGTCATCATTTGAGCGTTGCGCTCATCCACCTCATCGGCGGACTCTTCTTCGCCATACAGGGCCCGGACCGGGAGCAGCTCATGTTCGGGCACTGCGAGGGCTCCCAACGCCTGGGCGCCCGAGACTCCAAAATCTGCGTTTCCGTAGGCACTGACGGTGGTCATATACAGCGAGGTGTCCGACGGGTAGGTTTGCGACCCATCGATGGTCACGAGTTCAACCCCGTCAATATCTCCGGTCACGTCAAGGGCAGGGCCAGCCTGTTGGATGAGGAAAGATCCGGGCATCGCGAGGGACACGCACGCGGCCAATCCGAAGATTCCTCCCGAAACGTAGAGGTTACGTCTTTTAAGCACGGTGCCATCATGCCCCACCCGGCTGGGATTCACCAGAGCGCGGCGGGGTTGGCGCGGCGGGGTGTGTCACGGGTGCCCCTCGTGCTGCCCCTCGTGCTGTCCCGGGTACATCACGCCCTCGGCGTAGCGGATGCACGATCGCGGACAAGACCAGTAGGCTAGAGGCCGGAGATGAAGGAGGCCGCATGAGCGAGAACCCAGACCAGTGGGAGCAGATGCTCCGGGCTGTCCTAGGCGATGAAGCTGCGGAACAGATCCTTGGTCAAATGCGCAGTCAGGGCATCGATCCTGGCCCACAAATGCAACAGATGATGAACCCCGCGAACTTCAACCAAGTTGTCTCGCAGGTTCGAGCCATGCTCGGTTCCTCTGGCGAAGGCCCCATCAACTGGAAGATTGCCGAACAGGTTGCCCGCGAAACCATTCAGCGCAACCATTCCGATTCTCTCTCCTCCTCTGAAGGGGATCGCGCACGCACAAGCCTGCAAACCGCGAATCTGTGGCTGGATCCTGCCACGAACGTTGATCCGTGTGGCGGGCCAAGCCAAGCGTGGAGCAGGCTGGACTGGCTGGCACACACCCTTCCCACCTTCCGGCGCCTCGTTGAGCCAGTGGGTGCGAACCTCTCGCGCGCGTTCGTTTCCACCATGGTGGAGCAGATGGAACACGCACCTGACGAGCTAAAGAACATCATGGGCGGCAACCCCGAGCAGATGATGGAATCCATGATCGCGTCCGTTTTGGGCATGCAGTTTGGTGCGGGATTGGCCGAACTTGCCACCAGTTCGTTTGGCACATCCGATGCTGGCCTGCCACTAGTTGAAGGCGAAACGGCCGCATTGGTCCCCTCCAACATCGCCGAATTTGCCGCGGATCTTGATGCCGAGGACGATGAAGTGATCCTGTTCGCCGCGGTGCGCGAGCAAGCAGCAGCCCGGCTGTATTCACGCCTACCGTGGCTGCGGCGCCAAGTGTTGGACTCCGTTGAGGCCTACGCCCGCGAAATCGAAATCGATACGGATTCCATCGAAGAGCAAGTGCGCGGGATGAGCATGAATCCCGAGGAGATGCAGAATCTGGATCTCGGCGCCGTATTTGCCCCGAGCGATACGGATGCTCAGGAGGCCTCACTGGCACGCTTGGAGCATCTGCTTTCACTGGTTGAGGCTTGGGTGAGCACCGTTTCCGCTCAGGCCGTTGCCGCCCAGCTCCCCCACGCTGTCCCGTTAGATGAAATGTTCTCCCGGCGCAGCGCCACGAACTCGCCTGTCAACCTAGTGTTCGGCCAGCTGGTGGGACTTGACCTGAAGCCCCGCAAGGTGCGCGAGGCCGCCGCCTTCTGGCGGATGGCTCTAGAGCGCTTGGGTGTTGAGGGCCGCGATCATCTGTGGTCTCACCCCGATCTTCTTCCCACCGCTGATAACTTGGAGAATCCTCAGTCCTTCTTCGAGGAATCCGAGCCAACGGATGTGGAAGCCGAACTGGATGCTTTCCTTGAATCGCTCCTTGGCGGAAACGATTCGGAGGCGCCGCATGAGCCGGCATACGGGGAAGAAAAAGGCGATGGCAGGCCCGGTAGTCCAGAGGGCTCGGGTAGCCCGGATGACGACGGGCCCAACGGGCCCAGCGAACCTCCGCAGCCCACGATCTAGCGCCTAGCACACGCCGGAACCGCCCGCACGCCCCATGCACAGCTGGGGACAGGCTAGGCGCGGACTATCTGTGGCCGCCTACCCTTCAGATCATCACAGGATGATGTGGAGGCCACCATATGAAGATTCTTCCCGGGTTGGGCGTCTATTGGCGCGATCAGGACACGATTCAGGTGGGCTTGGACCCTCGGGTCGGGGCGATCGTCGAAGGCCTATCGCGTTCAGAGCAGGAATTCGTTTCGCTTCTGACAAAAGAATGGGCGCAGGCTGAGTTAGATCCGGTAGCGCGCGAACATGGGCTGAGCTCATCGCGCCTGACCGAAATTCTCACAACGTTGGGGCGAGCTGGCCTTCTCGAAGGATCCGATGTTCCTAGGTCGCGTGAGGCGGCAAGCCGCGTGCCCGCCGCCCGCGTGCCGGGCAGTCGTGAACCGGGCAGCAGCGAATCCAACACGCGTGCCACCAAGCACGTCCACTTCGATAGCTTGGACTCTCTGAGCACGACGATTGCCCTCAAGCTAGCGGAAAGCGGCATCAACCAGTTGAGCTTTGACGATCGCAGGCCTGTGCAACATGGCGATCATCCACTGATGTGGCCGCGTTGGGACGGCATCGCACGCGCTCAGGCGATGACAACGCTGCTACGCCAGCTCTCCCCACAGGTCGGGGTACTCGATAGCGATCACCCGGATCTCGCTGTGGTGAGTGGTTCACGGCTGGTGTTCCCCACAACCACTGCGCGTTGGATGGAGGAATCGGTCCCCCACCTGCTCGTATGGACAGAAGAAGTGGATACGTGTGTGGGCCCGCTTGTGGAGCCGCATCATTCCACGTGCGCGAACTGCCTGTACGAATACCATGTGGACGGTGACGAAGCGTGGAACCTGCTGGCCGCCCAAGCCCACGCCATCACCAAGCTGGCCCCAACTAGCGAAACACGCGATCTTGCGGCGAGCATCGCCGTTCGTTCAATCCTCGGGCTTTTCGATGGTCACGGTAATTCGCTCCACGATGCCCAATGGCGCGTTCCCCCGTTGCCGAACTTCCCGCACCTATCATCGGCAGGTCCTCACCCGCGCTGCGGCTGTGCATCGTATGCCGCGATGGTTGGCGCGCTGGAGAGTGCACTCCCGTCACCCCCGCCCGCGAAGCGCCCCCATTCTCACCGGGAGCGCCCGCTACGTCCGGTGGCTGAGCCGCCACCCATTCACCGGCTCTAGCTGTTCACCACATCAAGGATCTCTTCGCCCCAAGCCTCTAACTTGGTGGAGCCAACACCCTTGATCCGCCCCAGTTGCTGGATGCCTCCCGGCTTGGACACGGCGATGGCCCGCAGTGTCGTATCGTGAAACACCGTGTAGGCGGGGCGCTCCAGCTGCGCCGCCTTCGCCGCCCTCCACGCCACCAGCTTGTCCAGCATCTCAGTGTCCTCTGGGTGGTCACGAAGGAATTCATCGCGCGCTTGGGCTTTCCGCCGCCGGTAATCGGTGGTGCGCGAAACTTTCTTTTCCGGGGCGGGCCAGATGCCGTTCAAGAAGCGTGTGACCTTGCGGTTGGCACGCGAACCGTTGCCCTTGGCGAAGGACACCTGAAGGTGGCGCTTGGCCCGAGTAATTCCCACATACAGCAGGCGGCGTTCTTCCGCGATCCCTTCTTCTCCCTTTGCCAGAGAAATGGGCATGAGGCCTTCGCTCATCCCCACAAGGAACACGGCCTCCCATTCGAGGCCCTTTGCAGCGTGCAGCGAGGAGAGCGTGACACCTTCCATTTCCGGGGCATTCTGCATCATCGCGCGCTCCTCAAGTTCTTGAACGAACTCAGTGATTCCAGCACCCCGCTTCGTTTCCATCTCTTTCGCAAGGGAGAGCAGGGCGTTCAGCGCATCCCAGCGCTCACGCACAGCCCCGGCCTGATCGGGAGCCTCATCGCGCCAGCCCATCTGGCGTAGGACGGCACGAACGTTGCCGCCCAGGCCGCCTTCCATCCCCGAACGCGCGGCCGAACGCATCGCCACCATGGCTTCGCGGACTTCCCTGCGCGAAAAGAACCGTTCTGATCCCCGGATGGCATAGCCAACGCCCGCCTTGGACAGAGCGGCCTCGAACTGGGCGGACTGCGCGTTGGTGCGGTAAAGGATCGCCATGTCTTGAAGCGGTATGCCCTGCTCCTTCAGGGTGAGGATTTCCCCAACAATCCCGGAGGCTTCCTCCTCATCGTCCGTGTATTCCTTCCACTGCACGGGAACGGACGATGGCAGCTGCGATGCCAAACTGACGGCTCCCTCGGATTGATCGGAGGAAATGACGAGGTTTGCTGCATTGACGATCTGTGGCGTAGATCGGTAATCGCGGTTCAATTCGATGAGTTTGGCCTTCGGGAACTCGCGGGCAAATCTGGCCAGATAGTGCGAGCGCGCACCGGTAAACGAGTAGATGGTTTGGGACACGTCTCCCACAACGCACAGTTCTTTGCGGTCCCCCATCCACAGCTGTAAGAGGCGGTGTTGGAGCGGGGACACGTCCTGATACTCGTCCACCACAAAGTGGCGGTACTGGTCCCGGATCTGGCGCGCAACATCCGGGCGATCAAGCATGATCCCGACAAGCAGAAGCAGCACATCCTCAAAATCGATGACGTGGCGCTCGGTTTTCACTTCTTCATACAACCGCAAAAGTGCGGGGATCTCATGCACAGAATGCCCGGCAACATCCCCGTGGCCGGCAGCCCCTGCGCGCTCCACGTAGTTCTCCGGAGATACGAGGGACACCTTCGCCCATTCAATCTCCGAGGCGAGATCACGGATAGCCACCTTGTCCACGCCCATCCCCAGCTGGCTGGCGGCCTGAGAAACCAAGGCGATCTTATGTTCGGCAATCGGAGGAACCTTGCCACCAACGGCCGTCCCCCAAAAGAAGGAAAGCTGGCGCAGCGCAGCGGCATGGAACGTTTGGGCCGATACCCCGCCAACGTCAAGATCCCGCAACCGCGAGCGCATCTCCCCCGCCGCACGCGAGGTGAACGTCACGGCCAAAACATGGCCAGGGGCGAATGCCCCGGAATGAACACCGTAGGCGATGCGATAGGTGATCGCACGCGTTTTCCCCGTCCCGGCACCAGCCCGAACGCACACCGGCCCGCTGAGGCTTGTAGCCACCTCACGCTGCTCGGGGTCTAGATGCTCCAACAATTCTTCAGCCTTCATCGAACCTCCTCCCCCAAGTCTCCCACGCCTGTCCCACACAATTTCACTACCCGATTACCCATATACCGCCCGCGCCCACCCCGGCATAGACTGACACCATGAGTGATTTCACGCTGTATTCAACAACTTGGTGCTCCTACTGCAAGAACTTGAAGCGCCAGCTGGACAAGGCCGGCATTGCGGACTTTAACGAGGTCAACATTGAGGAGGACCCTCAGGCAGCCGCGCGCGTTGAGGGTTTCAATGGTGGCAATCAGACGGTGCCAACGCTCGAGTTCTCGGACGGTTCGGCACAGACAAACCCGAGCCTCGCCGATGTTAAGGACAAGCTGGCGGCGTTGGCCTAATACTGGCCTAGCCGAACACGCTCGCGGTTCCCGAACCGTCCAGCACATCCGCGAAGGTGGCCCCGAGCCACGTTTGGATCAGGCTGGCGGCAACGGACGTGGGGCTGGGAAGCTGGATCTGCTGGGAGCGGAGGGCGTCCGTCAGTTCCTCGCGCGAAAAGAAGCGGGCATCGGCCATCTCTTTGCCGTCAACGGCGATGTCCGCGGGGCGGGCTTCGGTCCACCCATCGAACGCCAGCATGAGCGAACGCGGGAACGGCCACGGCTGAGAACCGAAGTAGCGCACCTCGCCCACTGCGATATGAGCTTCCTCGTACACTTCGCGGCGAACGGCGGCCTCAAGGGATTCTCCGGCCTCCACGAAGCCTGCCAGTACGGAGTATTTCCCAGGCCCCCACGCGGAGTTACGCCCCAGTAGCAGCCGATCGTCGTGATCGTGGATGGCCATGATCACGGCCGGATCCGTCCGCGGGAACCTCAGGTGGCCGTTGGTGCACACCATTTCCCAGCCACTCGGCGACACGCTGAGTTCGGCCCCGCATTCGGTGCAGAACTTTGCTCTGTGCCGCCACTGAAGGACGGCCACGGCGCCTACCGCCAACGCGGTGTCCAGATCTTCCCATTCGTGGGCCCAGTACCGCAACGGGCGCATCGTGGGGTGATCGGCCGCCTGCACATCGTGTTCGGATACGAGCCCCGTGGCGTCACACGCAAAGTAGGGATGGCCGCCATCCTTGCCCAGATACACGGCGGTTCGGCTCCCCCATCCCGAGGCCTGCTCGCGGGTGAGGAATAGCAGGCGCCCCGGCGATTCGGGATCAATCGCCACGTCCGCACCGGCCACCAGAATGAAGAGGGCATCGGGCGAATTACGCGCCTTCGCAAGAGCGGACGGATTGTTTCTGGTCAACTCGTCACGATCTATGCTGCCTCGCGCGAGATTCAAATCATGTAACACGGCATCCTCCTTGTCCTAGGCTAGCCCGATCGAACCGGCGCGTGGAATTCCACCAGAATGTGGCGCTCGTCAAATGGCGCGTAAATATGTGCCACTTTGGTCCCAAACTGGGATAATGCCAGAGTGACAGATATCGAGATTGACGTCCTTTCTGGTCCGCGCTACTCCGCGGAGCAGCCGGAACCCGCCGGATTGCCCACCCAAGCGCCCGTTCGATTGGGGGCTCACTTAGTATCTGGAGGCGCTGATTTTTTGCTGTTGGCGCCGCACGCTTCCGAGGTCACGTTGTGTTTGTTTTTTGACGACGACGACGGCCTCAGTGAGCACCGCTACAGTATGAATGCTGCAAAGGTTGGCTATTGGTCAGCACGCATTCCGGGCGTGGAGGCTGGCCAACGCTACGGGTACCGCGTAGCCGGGCGCTGGGCTCCCGAACTGGGCCTGTCCCACAATCCCGCGAAACTTCTGCTTGATCCCTATGCGCGCGCCATCACGCAAACCCCGGTGTTGGGGCCCGCCCTTTATGGGCACGTGGTTGATGAGGATCTCAACCCGGTCACGATTCCGCTGGAACAAGATAATCGCGATTCCGCCGAATCCATGGCGCTTGGCGTGGTTGTTGAGGAATCTGCGGACGCAACTGACCATCCCCACACCGCGTGGGAAGATACCGTGATCTATGAGACGCATCTCAAGGGGTTCACGAAGATGCTCCCAGAGGTTCCAGCAGAACTGCGAGGAACCTACGCGGGGATGGGTCACGAGGCCACGATCTCCCAGTTGAAGAGCCTCGGAATCACGGCTGTTGAACTCCTTCCCATCCACGCCTCGATGCCGGAGCCGTTCCTTGAGAAGAAGGGCCTGACGAATTATTGGGGGTACAACACCCTTTCCTTCTTCGCTCCAGAGCCGAGCTATGCCACCGAAGAGGCGCAGGCAAGCGGGCCCGCAGCTGTTGTTGACGAAGTGCGCCAGATGGTGGCCAACCTGCACGCGGCCGGCCTAGAAGTGATTTTGGACGTGGTGTACAACCACACGTGCGAGGGCGGGGCGGACGGCCCGATGGTTTCCCTGCGCGGGCTGGATCAAAGCTCCTATTACCTGCTCGAACAGGATGATCCTTCCCAGTTCTTTGACACCACGGGTTGCGGAAACTCCCTTGACTTCCGGCGCCAGAAGGTTGTGCGGCTCACGCTCGATTCGCTGCGCTACTGGGTCCAGAAGATAGGCGTTGATGGGTTCCGGTTCGATCTGTCCGTCACGCTAGGGCGCAATGGCAAGCATTTCGATTCCCATCATCCCTTCTTCGTAGCTCTGACAACCGATCCTGTGCTGGGCAGCGTCAAGCTGATCAACGAACCATGGGATCTGGGCCCGAACGGCTGGCAAACGGGGCGTTTCATGACTCCCACAGCCGATTGGAACGATCATTTCCGCGATACCGTGCGTGCCTTCTGGGTGGCGCAGCCGCGATCCCTCATCGGAGGAGGCGGCGGCGGGGATCTTCGCGATCTTGCCACACGCCTATCCGGTTCAGCGGATCTGTTCGGGCACGGGCGTATCCCTGGCGGGCGCAGCCCGGCAGCATCCATCAACTTCGTGACAGCTCACGATGGCTTCACGATGCGTGACCTCGTGTCCTACAACAACAAGAACAATCAGGCCAATCTGGAATCCAATCGTGACGGCACAAACGATAACAAATCGTGGGATCACGGACATGCTGAAAACAGTGAGGACGGCCCTACCCCACGATTCGTTCTGGAGCGGCGCCGCCAGACCCTACGCAACCTCATGGGAACCCTCATTCTCTCTGCTGGAACACCGATGATCACCGCCGGTGATGAATTCGGACGTACTCAGGGCGGCAACAACAACTCCTACTGTCAAGACAATGAGATCTCGTGGGTAGATTGGAACCTTGAACCGTGGCAGGAAGATCTGCGCGAGACGGTGTCCTATCTGTTGAAGATTCGGCGTGAACACAAGGTTCTGCGTCCCACTCGCTTCTACATTGAGGGATTGAGTCCGGACGATCAAGTGGGCGATCTCGAATGGTTTGATTGCGAAGGCAACATCATGTCCGAATACCGGTGGTTCGATACGAAGCACCGCGTTGTCCAGATGCTGCGTTCCGGCCACGGCACAGATGGCGATGCCCTGATCGTCATCAACGGCTCGTGGGAACGATCCGATGTTCGCCTGCCCAACGGGCGCGAAACCTCCTTCGAAAAGATCTGGGATTCCAGCTGGCCAACACCGGATTGCTCGCATCCCACCTACATTCCCAATGCGATGACTGCTCTGGAGCCGCTGTCCATCCAGCTGTACATTTCCGAACCGGGCGTCGTGTGGCCCTAGCGGCCTGCAAACAACACTCGGGCTCAGGCCCGCCGGTCCCATTAGATCCACACGTATAGAGGAAATTATGACGCACAACATCGGGGATGCCCTCGAAAACGCAACGAGTGAAGCATCGCTAGCCCACAGCCGCCAGATCAGCCAGAAGATTGAAGAAGGAATCAGGAATGATCCTTCCCAGTTCCGGGCGTTAACCGGGGATCGTCCCACCGGAAACCTACACATTGGCCACTACTTCGGCTCCATGCAGAACCGCCTGCGCCTGCAGCAAGCAGGTGTTGATACGTGGTTGCTCGTGGCTGACTACCAGGTCATCACTGATCGTGACGGCGTTGGCCCCATCAAGGATCGCGTCCTGTCACTCGTGACGGACAACTTGGCGCTCGGTATCGATCCAGATCGCTCCACGATCTTTGCTCACTCGCAGGTTCCTGCGCTCAATCAGCTCATGCTGCCCTTCCTGTCTCTGGTCACGGATGCCGAATTGCGGCGCAACCCCACCGTGAAGTCAGAACTCGAGGCAACGGATGGGCGCCCCATGTCCGGCCTGATGCTCACCTATCCTGTCCATCAGGCCGCGGATATCCTGTTCTGCAAGGCGAATCTGGTGCCGGTTGGCAAGGATCAGCTGCCCCATCTGGAACAGGCACGCGTGATCACCGATCGGTTCGATGCCCGCTATGGCCGCCCTGAGGGAGCCAAGGACCGGGTGTTCCCACGCCCTCAAGGCCTCCTTTCGGAAGCCGAGATGGTGCTGGGATTGGATGGCACCAAGATGAGCAAGTCCAAGGGAAACACGATCGAACTGCGGATGAGCGCTGATGAAACGGCCAAGCTGATCAAGAAAGCCGTGACGGATTCTGACCGCCACATCACCTACGATCCGGTGAATCGTCCCGAGGTAGCCAACCTGCTCACGCTGATCAGCCTGTGCACGGGGCGGGCTCAGGTGGCTATTGCCGAGGAGATCGGTGATGGCGGCGGCGGTACCCTCAAGAAGATGCTGACGGAAGCGCTCAATGAGCATTTGGCATCATTCCGGGCACGCCGCCTCGAACTTGAGGCGGATCAAGGCTATGTGGCAGATGTTCTTCATCGGGGCATTGCGCGAGCCAACGAGGAAGCCAATGCCACGCTGGATCAGGTCCGTTCGGCCATGAACATGGTGTACTAGTTTCTCTTAAAGCGCTATTACGGCTGCACGGGCGGCCTAAATTACATAGGCTGTTCGCGTGAGCACTAACCTGAACGTCCAGCCTCTGTCCAAAGATGGCCGCCCGGCGCCGGCGCCGGTTCCTGCCCCGTTCTCCGAAGTGGGCCGAATACCGATCCGTGATATCGAGCCCTCCGTAGAAAACGGCTCGTGGGCCGCCAAGGGAACGGAGCTTGAGGCATTCCCCGTACGGGCCACCGTATTCCGCGAAGGCCACGATCTGTTCGCCGCTGAGGCTGTTCTGGTAGATCCTCACGGCAACGAGGTCCAGACCGAACCCATGGTGCTTATTCGGCCAGGACTGGGCCGGTACGAGGCGTGGCTGACCCCCACCTACCCCGGGGCATGGACATACTTCGTTCGCTCATACTCAGATCCCATCGCCACATGGGAGCACAACGCTCAGGCACGTATTGGGGCAGATACCGATATTGAGTTGGTGTTCTTGGAGGCCGAGGCGTGGATGAATCGCGCGCTCACAACTCTGGAGGCTGCCGTACAGTCCGGCGCAACCGATGCCGATATGACGGCGCTGAAGGATGCCCTTGATGTGATCCACATGGAGCGCCTGTCCCCCACCGTTCGCTTCGAGGCGGCAACGGCCGCCGGAGTTCGCACCGCACTGGTCCATGCACCCGTGCGCGATATGGTCACTGAATCCAGCCGCTTCCCCGTCAATGTTGATCGTTCCTTGGCTCTCGCCGGTTCGTGGTACGAAATCTTCCCTCGATCCCACGGTTCCTATCAGGATCAGGATGGCACGTGGGTATCCGGCACTCTGGCTACCGCCGCGCAGGATCTGGGCAGGATCGCCGGCATGGGCTTCGATGTTGTGTACCTGACGCCCGTTTCCCCCATCGGTACGACGAACCGCAAAGGCCGCAACAATACGCTGGAGGCGGCCCCCGGGGATCCGGGATCTCCCTACGCGATCGGATCGGCAGATGGTGGCCACGATGCAATCCATCCCGAACTGGGAACGTTCGAGGATTTCGATCAGTTCGTCGCCAGTGCCAAGTCCTACGGCATGGAGGTGGCTCTCGATTTCGCGCTCCAGTGCTCCCCTGACCATCCGTGGCTGACAGAACACCCCGAATGGTTCACCACGCGAGCAGATGGCACCATCGCCTTCGCGGAGAATCCTCCGAAGAAGTATCAAGATATCTACCCCCTGAACTTTGATAATGACCCTGAGGGTATCTATCAGGAGATCGTCCGCGTTCTGGAAGTGTGGATCAGCCACGGCGTCACGATCTTCCGCGTGGACAACCCCCACACCAAGCCCGTGCAGTTCTGGCAGCGCCTCATGGCACAGTTCCGCATCGAGCACCCGGACATCTTGTTCCTTGCCGAAGCCTTCACCGCCCCGCCCATGATGCAAGGGCTGGGCGCCGTTGGTTTCCACCAGTCCTACTGCTACTTCGCGTGGCGCACGGAAAAGGAGGAGATCGAAGAATACCTCCAGGAGCTGGCCACCGAATCAGATCACCTGCTACGCCCGGCCTTCTGGCCCACCACCCACGATATCCTCACGCCGTTCATGCAGGACGGTGGCAAGGCCGCATTCGAACTGCGGGCGGTACTCGCAGCAACCGGCGCACCCACCTATGGGATTTACTCTGGCTACGAGCTGGTGGAAAACGTGGCACGTCCGGGATTCGAGGAACAGATTGACAATGAAAAGTACGAGTTCAAGCCTCGCAACTGGCAGGCGGGAGAACACACGGGCATTCCTCAGCTCCTGACCCAGCTCAACAGGATCCGGCACGCCCATCCCTCCCTCCAGCGCCTGCGTGGCATCCGGATCAATCCCACCAGTAGCGATCAGATCATCTCCTATACGCGGTTTGCGAGACCCGAGGAGGTGGCCGGAAAAGCGGGCGCGATACCGGAGCCGCTAGGCGGGGCGGGTTCGCCGGCCGCCGATGCTGTCATCACGGTGATTAACCTAGACCCGCACAATGGGCACGATGCCGTTCTAGACCTTGACTTGAGCCCGTTCGGCGTCACCCCCGGATGGGCGGGCGAACCGCTCTTTGAGGTGACCGATGAACTGACTGGGCAGACGTTCCTGTGGAACGAACACCCCTATGTGAGCCTGAATCCCGGCTCGAACGTTGCACACGTACTCTCGGTGAGAGTCATATCGGACTAGGCTAGGTCCGATCGCGAATCTGACGAGGTGTATTAGGTGAATCAGACTAGGCTCAATCCGGCAATTGCCAATCCTGCGGTCGCGGAGAACCCCACGTGGCCCGGCTTAAGTGAGGATCCAGATTGGTTCCGCCATGCCGTGTTCTATCAGGTGCTCCTACGCGCTTTCGGTGACACGGACGGCAATGGAACGGGAGATATTCAGGGCCTCATTGCTCACTTGGATTATCTGCAGTGGTTAGGCATTGACTGCCTGTGGATTCCTCCGTTCTACCCATCGCCCATGCGTGATGGCGGCTACGATATCTCCGATTTCAACTCGATCGATCCGCAGTACGGGACGCTTGAGGAATTCGAGGAGCTCATTGAGGCGGCCCACGATCGTGGGATTCGAATCATCATCGATCTGGTGGTCAACCACACCTCCGATCAGCATCCGTGGTTCCAGGCCTCACGCACCAATCCCACAGGACCCTATGGGGACTTCTACGTGTGGGAGGATCACGATCTGAAGTATCGCGATGCCCGCATCATCTTCATCGACACGGAAGAGAGCAACTGGACGTTCGATCCGGTACGCAAGCAGTTCTTCTGGCACCGGTTCTTCTCCCATCAGCCGGATCTCAACTACGAGAACCCAGCCGTGCAAGAAGCGATTCTGGACGTTGCTCGATTCTGGGCCAAGCGCGGGATCGATGGGTTCCGGCTTGACGCGGTGCCCTACCTGTTCGAGGAGGAGGGAACCAACGGGGAGAACCTGCCGCAAACACACAAGTATCTGGCCACAATGCGCGCCATGCTGGACAATGAGTTCCCCGGCACGATCCTGCTTGCTGAGGCGAACCAGTGGCCGGAGGATGTGGTGGCGTACTACGGCACAGAAGATGAGCCCGAATGCCAGATGTGCTTCCATTTCCCCGTCATGCCCCGCATCTACTATGCCCTGCGGGATCAGCGCTCCACGGCCATCCGCGACATTCTCGAATCCACCCCTGACATCCCACCGGGTACCCAGTGGGGCACTTTCTTGCGCAACCACGATGAGCTGACGCTGGAAATGGTCACCACCGAGGAACGCGCTCGAATGTATGGCTGGTACGCCGAGGACCCGCGTATGCGCGCCAACGTGGGTATCAGGCGCCGGCTCGCTTCCCTCGTGGGGAACTCGCGCGCGGAGATCGAACTGGCTCATGCCCTCCTGCTCTCCCTGCCCGGTTCTCCCTGCCTGTACTACGGCGATGAGATCGGGATGGGCGATAACATCTGGCTTCCTGATCGCGACGGGGTACGGACTCCCATGCAGTGGACTCCTGACCGCAACGCAGGCTTCTCCACGGCCGATCCAGGCAAGCTCTACCTGCCGGTGATCGATTCGCTCGTGTACAACTCCCAAGCAGTCAACGTGGAATCTCAGCTGGCCCAACCGGCCTCCCTTCTGCACTGGCTGCACGGGATCTTGGATGTGCGCCGCCATCATCCGGTTCTGGGAGATGGCGATTTCAAGCTCGTGGACGTGGATAATGAGGCCATCTTGGCCTTCACGCGATCCAATGGCGCCGAAACCATGGTGTGCATCATGAACATGGCAAACACGCCCCGTTCCGGCACGGTCAACTTGGCCCCGTACAGCGGATGGCATGCCGCAGATGTTCTGGGAGGCGCTGGCTTCCCGCGGGTCACGGACGATTACGTTGTCACACTGGGAGCCCGCGATTTCTTGTGGCTCTCGATCACCCCTCCCGGCAAGGACATCTCTCCCGCCCCACTAGAGGGCATGCCGGCGGATGCTGACGATACGGTGGTTGATTTCATGACGCTCTCGCGGCCACAACAATAGCCAACACCTACCATCAGGAGGCCCAGCATGATTCTTCCGTCTGCTCAGGATCTGGTAAACGCCATCACGGCATGGGTGGGACCCGTGCGGTGGCACCTTGGTTCGGAAACGAAACTGAGTGCTCGCGGCTACCATATAATCCGCGAGGAAGAAGATTCTGCTGCCCTGTGGCTGGTTCTGCAAGATGGGCACACTGACTACAACGTCCCGCTGGTCCTTTCTTCTGATTCGGCAACAATCGAACCGGTAGGCACCGTGAGCGGCCTCCTCATCTTCGACGCCGCGGAGCATCCCTTCGGCCAAAAGGCTGTGTTCGATCTGCTGACCCGCCGTGCCACGGGCGGGGCTGACTCCCCGTTCACGCTCCGCGGTATGCCGCTTCACCGGCTAGATTCCCCCATCGTGGCCGCCCACAAGCTCACCTCCGAGCAATCCAACACATCGGTGATCTACACGTTTGCCGATGATACGAAGCTGATCCTCAAGATCTTCCGCGTCCTAGCCGCGGGCCACAACCCGGACGTTGAGCTCCAAGAAGCCCTGGATGGTACTGGCACGGTGCCCGGTCAGTACGGTTCGGTCAACCTCACGTGGAACCACGCCGAACTCCAACAGGGTGAGGATCGTGGGCGTGGGCGAGCCGACGTCGTCGTCGTCCAAGAATTCCTCGAAGGCTCCACGGACGCGTGGCAGGTCATGGCGGAACAACTCACCCAAACCAACGGGACCTTGGGGCAAACCGAGGAATCCATACGGGCGCTCGGTGCGCTCACCCGCAGGTTCCATACGGAGCTGGCGAACTCCTTCCCCGTAGCTCCTGCCACCGATGCTGGGCGCGCTACTATCGCAGCGTCATGGCGCGCGCGGGAAGAGGCGGCGCTGGACCTCGTTCCGGAATTACGGGTCCATCAGGGCGCGATAGAGGCCGCCTACGCGAACGCGCTTGCCCAGCCGTGGCCAGATCTTCAGCGCATCCATGGGGACTATCACCTCGGCCAAGTGCTGGAAGTTCCCGGAAGCGGCTGGCGCGCACTGGATTTCGAGGGTGAACCGCTGCGTCCGCTGGCCGAACGCACCCGGTTGGACCTTGCCCTCCGTGACGTAGCCGGGATGCTGCGATCCTTCGATTATGCGGCTGGCTCCGCAGAGCTTTCCGGCGGAGATCCGCAGGTGCTCCACGCGTGGGCAGCCGCGGCCAGCGATGCCTTCCTCGCCGGATACGGGGATTTGGACTCTGCGCAGGACGGCTTGCTTCACGCGCTCATGATTGACAAGGCGCTCTACGAGATCTCATATGAGGCGGCCGAACGCCCTTCGTGGCTCAGCGTTCCGGTAAATGGTGTGGAACGTATCCTACGTCACGTATCCTAGGGTGAACGGTTGGATACGGATGGGGCCTCGGCTCTGATCGCCCACCGGCAATTCAATAAAACTCGATATGTTGGCCACCTCGATATGGAAGAGTAAGGGCATGAACTCTATGGATTACGTACGCGTCAATGAAGACGTACTGAGCGCCGTATCAAACGGCTGGTACCACTCCCCCCATGACATTCTGGGCCCGCATGAGGACTCAGGTGCCGTGACCATCCGCGTAATCCGCCGCTTGGCTGATGCGGTGTATATCGAAACTCCGGACGGGCGCACAGAGGCCGCGCACGAATTCAACGGGATATGGCGCGCCGTACTGCCCACGGCCGAAGTTCCCGATTACCGAGTGATCGCCGTTTATGGCGGAGTGGAGCATCGCGGGGATGATCCCTACCGCTTCCTCCCCACACTGGGTGAAGTGGATATCTACCTGTTCGGGGAGGGCCGCCACGAGCAACTGTGGAACGCCTTGGGCTCCCATATCCTCACCTACCCCAGCGAGCTGGGCGACGTCACGGGAACATCGTTCGCCGTATGGGCCCCCAACGCCAAGTCCGTGCGCGTTGTGGGCGATTTCAACGGCTGGGACGGGTCCTTGGCCGCGATGCGAACCATGGGCGAATCCGGCCTGTGGGAGCTCTTCATTCCCGGCGCCACCGAAGGCTCACGCTACAAGTACGAGATCCAGTACGAGGATCTCTCCTGGCACCAGAAGGCGGACCCGATGGCCCGCCGCTCCGAGGAGCCACCTTCCACGGCCTCCATCGTCACCGAAACCCACTTCGAGTGGGATGACAAAGAGTGGATGGACAGGCGCGCGGCACGAGATCCGCACGCAGGCCCCGTCTCCGTGTACGAACTCCATCTGGGCTCATGGCGCCCCGGCTTAAACTATCGCACCATCGCCAAGCAGCTCATCGGACACATCACCTACTCCGGCTTCACCCACGTGGAGTTCATGCCGCTGGCCGAACACCCCTTCACCCCGTCCTGGGGCTACCAGGTGACCGGCTACTATTCGCCCACCTCCCGCTTTGGATCTCCCGATGATCTTCGCTACCTCATCGATGAACTCCACAAGGCCGGGATTGGCGTGATCATGGATTGGGTTCCCGCCCATTTCCCGAAGGACGAATGGGCGCTTGCCCGCTTCGATGGCACCCCACTGTACGAGGATCCCAATCCCCTGCGCGGGGAGCATCCCGATTGGGGCACGCTCGTGTTCAACTTCGGGCGCCGCGAAGTCCGCAACTTCCTCGTGGCCAATGCCCTGTACTGGCTCAACGAGTTCCACATTGACGGCGTGCGTGTAGATGCCGTGGCCTCAATGCTCTACCTCGATTACTCGCGTAACGATGGCCAGTGGCAGCCCAACATCTACGGTGGGCGCGAAAACCTCGAGGCCATTTCCTTCCTGCAGGAAGCCACGGCAACCGCCTACCGCTCCGCCCCCGGCGTCATGATGATTGCCGAAGAATCCACCTCGTGGCCCGGAGTGACGGGGCTGACCGAGGATGGCGGGCTGGGCTTCGGCCTCAAGTGGAACATGGGGTGGATGAATGACACCCTGCGCTACATCGAGGAAAACCCTGTCAACCGCAAGTGGCACCACGGCGAGCTGACGTTCTCTCTGGTGTACGCCTTCTCCGAACAGTTCCTCCTTCCCATCTCTCATGACGAGGTTGTGCACGGCAAGGGCTCGCTCTACACCAAGATGCCAGGCGACGATTGGCAGAAGCTTGCCGGAATCCGCGAACTGTTCGCCTACCAGTGGTCCCACCCCGGCAAACAGCTGATCTTCATGGGCCAAGAGTTCGGGCAGATTCAGGAATGGAACGAATCGCGTGGCTTGGATTGGTGGCTGACCGAAGATCCCTCCCATGATGGCCTGCTCAGCCTAGTCAAGCGGCTGAACGAGATCTATGTATCCAGCCCGGCACTGTGGTCCGATGATTTTGACGGTAGCGGCTTCGAGTGGATTGACGCCTCGGATGATGCCAACAACGTCATCACCTACCTGCGCAAGAGCAAGGATGGATCAGACGTTATTGCGATTGCCTGCAACTTCTCAGGTGTTCCCCACAACGATTACCGCGTGGGCTTGCCGCGTGGGGGCCGCTGGAAGGAAATCGTCAACACGGACGATCTGTCCTACGGAGGTTCCGGCGTTGGGAACTTCGGAGATCTCGAAGCCGAACGCGTGCCGTGGAACGGGCGGCCCTATTCGGTTGATCTTCAGCTGCCGCCCTTCGGCGTTGTCTACCTTGAACCGGCCGGCCAGCGCGTTGGGAAGCATTTGGCAGAAGATGGCGTGGCCGAGGATGACGGGCCGGATGGGGATCCGCTCGCCCAGTAGGGCCTGCCGGTAGTCCGGTGGCTGTCATGCGTACAATCGTACATATGACAGCCACCCCCACCCGGGCGTATCCCTCGGCACAGATGCGCCACGCGCGCATCGCCACATCAGCGCTCTTCTTCACGAACGGTGCGATCTTCGCCAATCTTGTCCCGCGCTACCCTGAGATCAAGGCCGCGCTTGATATCGACAACACGATGTACGGTTTCGCCGTGGCCGCGTGGCCTGTAGGCGCGATCATCTCGGGGCTTACTGCAGCCGCCCTGATCCGCAGGGCGGGTTCCGCTAGGCTGGCAGTGCTGGGTTCTGTGGGAACGGCGCTGGCGGCCGTTGGCGCTGGGCTGTCCCCCTCATATGCGCTCCTCGTTGCCTGCCTCCTCCTAGGCGGGGCGATGGACGCCATCACGGACGTGAGCCAGAATGCCCAGGCACTGACCGTCCAAAAGCAATACCCGCGATCCATCTTCAATAGCTTTCACGCCACGTGGTCCGTTGGCGCGGCAACCGGCGGCCTCATGTCCGCTGGCGCCATCGCCATCCATCTGCCGATCGGCATTCACCTGACCATCTCGGGTACTGTGTGGGCACTCGTGGCGCTTGCCACCCACAGATTCTGTATTCCAAAGGCCGCAGAACGCGACCTCCAACAAGACTCCGCTAGCGCAGCTGGGGAAAGCAAGATCTCGCTGCGAACCGTTTTCGTGCTTGGCGCATTGGTGATTATCGGGATGGCAGGAGCCGTGGGTGAGGATTCCGGCAGCTCATGGGCTGCGCTCTACCTCAGGACCGAACTGGGCGCCCCAGCATCGCTGGCCGGGCTGGGCTTCACCGCCCTTGTTGCCGCCCAGTTCGTAGGCCGCGCCACCGGCGATCGCCTGAACGATCGATTCGGTGTGCGCACCGTGACACGGGCCGGGGCGCTCCTGACCGCGGTGGGCATGGGGCTCGCACTGATCTTCCCCACCGTTCCCGGCACCCTCATCGGATTCGCCACCATCGGGCTAGGCCAAGCCACGATCATCCCGGCAGCCATGGAACAGGCGGATCGAATCCCCGGCCTGAAAACGGGAACGGGACTCACGATCGTCACATGGCTCCTGCGGCTCGGCTCTCTCGCGGCACCGCCACTGGTGGGAGCCATTGCGGATACCATCGGCATCCGCTACGGCCTCATCATCGTCCCAGCCCTATCAATCTTGGTTGTGACCGTTGCCGGCGTTCTTCCCAAGCGGAGCCTAGCCCACCCTGAAAGCTGAGCTACCCCTATCCCTTGACGGAACCGCCGGTCAATCCCGCCACGATGTACTTCTGTAGGAACAGGAAGAGGCAAAGGATTGGCAGTGAGGCGATAATGGCGCCAGCGGTGAACCAGTCCCAGTGCTTGTCCATGCCGCCCACCCAGCTGTTCATGCCGATGGCCATGGTCCAGTTGTCCTGCCCCGTGAGCACGGTGTTGGCTAGAACGAAATCGTTGAATGCGGTGATGAAGCCCAGCAGCCCCACAACGGCGAGGATCGGGGTCACTAGCGGCAGCACGATGGTCCAGTAGATCTGTGAGTGGCTGGCTCCATCGATCTTCGCGGCCTCGTCAAGTTCCAAGGGAATGGAGTTGAACGTCCCGTACATGAGGAATGTGTTCGCGCCCAGCGCCCCGCCCAGATACACGCATATCAGAGCAAGCTTGGAGTTCAGCCCCAGCACAGGAACAACATCTCCGAGGGCCAGCAGCAGCAGGAAGATGGCAACGAAGGCCAGCAGCTGCGGGAACATCTGGATCACCATGAGGGCAAGCAGCCCGCCGCGCCTGCCGCTGAAGCGGAACCGGGAGAAGGCGTAGGCGGCCGCGGCCCCCATGAGCACCGTGCCGATTGCCGTAATAATGCCGATTTGCAGGGTGTTGCCGAACCACGTCCAGAATCGTGTCTCATTCGCGAGCTCACCGAAGTTCTCCAGCGAGAAGGCAGAGAACATGGAATTGGAGGCGTTCAGCGTGGTGCCGACGTTCGGGTTCAGAGCGGCGGAAATGACGTAAAGGATCGGGAACACGGAGTAGACGATCGCAATAACGCCGATCAGGTGGCGGTAGCCAATCTCTTTGAACCAGCGCCCGAAGGGCATCTTGTTCGCAGTTGTCGCCGCGCCATCTGGGCTGGCCACCTTGGGCGTGGGATCAACGGTGGCAGTGCTCATCAGTTGGCTCCTTCCATGGCCCGGGACCTTCTGAAGCTGTACATGGAGATCGCCCCCACGATGAGGAAGATGAGGATGGACATGGCGGAGGCGAGCCCGTAATTCTTTGCGGCCTGCCCCGACAGTCCGGAGATCTGGTACACCATCGAAATGAGGATGTCCGTATGCCCCACCGGCACTGATGCGTCCGCAAATCTGGGCCCGCCGTTCGTCAACATGTAGATGAGGTTGAAGTTATTGAAGTTAAACGCAAAGGAGGAGATGAGTAGCGGAGTGACCTGAGTCAGCAGCTGCGGCATCGTGATGTAGCGCCACACCTTGAATCCGCTGGCACCGTCCAGCTCCGCAGCTTCGTTGAGATCCGCAGGGATGGATTGGAGGGCGCCGGTACAGATGAGGAACATGTAGGGGAATCCCATCCACAGGTTCACCAGAATCACGGATACTTTCGCGAGCGTTGGATCGGTCAGCCACGGGACTTCCGCGCCCCCAAGAAGCACCTGATTGATGAAGCCATACCGCGGGTTCATCATTCCCGCGAACAGGAAGGCCGTCATGAAGGCCGGGAACGCGTAGGGCAGCAGCATGAACGTGCGGTATACCTTGCGCCCGCGCATCCGTTCGTCATTCATGACCAGCGCAAGGAACATCCCCAAGAGGAAGGTTGTGGCCACCGAAAGGAAGGCGAAGGCGAACGTCCACACCAACACCTTGAGGAACGGGGAAGCGTAGCGATCATCAGCGAACGCCTTCTTGAAGTTATCGAAACCAACATTGACGCGCCAGCCGGTATCAAGAGTTTCGCCATCATCGGCTTGATAGAAGCCCGTATCCGGGTTGGCAACGTAGGTTTTTCCGGTCTTGTCCGAGATCAGCGCGTCCTGATCTTCGTCATAGTGCATGGTGGTTTGGAAGACGAAGCCGGAGGCCCCGGTTTGGGTTCCGATCGCCCCGTCCTCGGGATTCTCCGTGAGCGGCACCTTGAGTTCGGTGACCTCGTTTTGCCGGTTGCCCAGCTGAGAAAGATTCACCAGATCGTAGCCGGGTACGTCCGTGATGGTATTTTCGACGACGACGGCATCCTCCACCTCTTCAAGCGGCTGATCCATCGTGCCGGCGCGTACCACGCCGTCGTCGATAATAGCGAAACCTAATTCGTCGCCGGACTCAATCACGACGAGTGGGTACTGGGGCGAATCCGGAACGCGCTCCACGCTGCGTAGCAGAAGCGTGTTGGTGGCATCGTCCTTGGTGAGCATGTGGCGATCGCCGTAGTTCGTGAAGGCAACGTACCCGGTGTAGGCGATCACAAAGATTTGGAAAACAAGCAGGAACGCTAGGCCCGGAATCAGGTACTTCAACGCGAGTGTGCGTTTGGAGAAATACACGTAATCGGCGGCAAGTAGCAGCCCCAGCATGCCACCGAAAACTATCCATGAGCTAGCGGTGAATGCTGAGAAGAGAACGTACACGCCCAGCGCGTTCACTCCGGCCATCAACACAAGCTTGACGAAGAAACCGGGGCTCCAGCTACGGGCGTGCGAGGTTGAACCAACCTTGCGCTCGATGGGGCGCCCGCCTTCCGTGGTTTCCGCCTCTGCTGCGGTATGCCTACCTGCCATATTCCCTCCCGAAATGCGGGCGTGTGGCGGAATCCGCCACACGCCCTGTTTCAGTTCAACGCTGTCGCGTTACTTCGAAGCGTCAATCGCGCCTTGGATATCGGAGACCATCTTGTCCCATGTGGCAACAGGATCGGCACCGTCAATGATCTGAGCTTCAGTCACTCCCCAGAAGGCCCACACTTCACCCATTTCTGGGATAGCTGGCATAGGTTGGGCCACCTCGGCAACCTCGGCAAAGCCGGCAACGGCCTCATCCTCAGCAGCCTGATCGGCAGCAGCGGTCAGAGCCGGTAGGCGGTTGCCCTCTTGATAAATGGCGTACTGGACTTCTTGGGTTCCCACGTAATCGATGAGGAACTGGGAAGCGAGGAGCTGGTTTTCAGAGGCGGAGGAGATGAAGAATCCCTGAACGCCGGAGAACGGAACGGCCGTCTCACCACCGGCGGACGGAATGGGATCCACCGCTACATCAATGCCCGCATCCTCGAAATCGGCAATCATCCACGGACCACCCAGAATGTAGGGGGATTCGCCGTTCTTGAATGCGTCCACCGCAATGTCGTAATCAATGGCGGTGTCCAGCACTCCGGCTTCACCCTGCTCGGCCAGCCACGTGGCGTAGTTCTCGCCGGCTTCCCCGCCCAAAGCGAGCGTGTCAGAGTAGGAGCCGTCATCATTCTGCTCGAATACGGGGGCGCCAAAGGACGTCTGGAAGGGATAGAAGGTGTAGGGATCGCCATCAGCACTGGTCTGAACCAAGAACGGGTAATCTGTTCCTGCTTCCTTGCCCTTTTCGATCATGGCATCGAACGTCTCAGGGGTTGAATCCGCCAAGGCCGTGTTACGAATGATGGCGGTGTTTTCCACTGCGTATGGCAGGCCATAGACCTGACCATCGTAGGTAAAGGCAGAGATGGACACTTCGGCAAAATCGGCCGAGGCATCACCCAACTCGATCGGGGACACCACACCGTTGGCGGCAAATTCGCCCAGCCAATCGTGGCCACCCAGTGTGATATCTGGGCCTTCGTTGTTCGATACCTGCGAGAGGAAATCTGCGCGAATACCGTCATAATCCTTGACGACAAGCTCAACCTTGTTGCCGGTTTCGGCTTCGTAATTGTCAGCCGCTTCTTGCAAAGCCGGCTCGCGGTTACTATCCGTCCATACCGTGAGCGCTCCTTCGCCCGCTGGTGCGGCAGAAGCGCCCTCAGTTGCCGCCTCTGTGGAATCCGTATCGCTATCTCCGCCACAAGCCGCCAAAGTAAAAGCCATGCTTGCTGCGGCCGCGAGTGCAATGCCCCGTCGCATACAATATTCTCCTGAATGTGGTTATGTGTAATTGAGTAGCTTGCCGCCGCGCCTGCGCTACAGCAACCTGCTGCAAGACTAGCCAGTTACATCACATTTTGCAAGGTTTTGCAGAACCCGGCTTGCATGGAGATTTTTTGCGGACTGAGATATCCCCATATCGCACGGCTATAGCGGTAATTGGGCGGATTGGGAGCTAGATAGGCGCCTTGGCATCATGTAAAGTTTTTCAGTAAAGGGTGTGATACGGCAGTTGTATCGAATCCTCGTACTACGCTCTCTTCAAGTGAGTAGTATTAGTTTCCTTGAGAAGAGCATGTTCACCGTACCGTTCGGAACAAAGAGTTGAGAGAATGACGAATCGAATCCGTCTTGCCGATTTGGCGCAGCAGGCTGGCGTTTCTACAGCAACAGTTTCTCGCGTCCTGAACGGAAAGGACACCGTTGCCCCATCCACGCGCAAGGCTGTCCTCACCGCATTGGATCTTCTGGGCTATGAACGGCCCGAGCGCCTGCGGCCGCGCCCTAGCGGGCTTGTGGGGATGATCGTTCCCGAACTCACCAACCCAATCTTTCCGATCTTCGCTCAGAATCTCGAGTCCACGATGGCCACGGCTGGCTACACGCCCCTGCTCTGTACGCAAACAGCAGGTGGGATCACCGAGGATGATTACGTCCAAATGCTCCTTGATCAACACGTTGCCGGGATCATTTTTGTTTCGGGCCTGCATGCCGATAGCTCGGCATCGCTGGATCGCTACAACCGGCTGGACGAACTAGGCATCCCCGTTGTCACGATCAATGGCAACCAACCTGACATCGCTGCACCAGATTTTTCCACAAATGATGCGGCGGCTATCGCCCAAGGCGTGCGCCATCTAGCTTCGCTGGGCCACACACACATTGGGCTGGCCATGGGCCCCGATCGCTTCATTCCCTCCCAGCAAAAGGCACTGGGGTTCAGCGAAGCGATGGAGAACCTTTTCCCCGGAGAGCCGGCGCCGATCGTTAATACCCTGTACACGGTGGAGGGCGGGCAAGCCGCGGCCGCTCAGCTGATTGCCATGGGTTGCACGGCCATCCTGTGTGGAAGCGACATCATGGCGCTTGGTGCCATCCGGTACTGCGAATCCTCGTACCTGCGGGTGCCGGACGATGTTTCGATCATGGGCTATGACGATTCACCGCTCATGGCCTTCACGAACCCGCCACTGACAACGTTCCGTCAGCCCGTGCGCTCGATGTCCGAGGCCGCACTCACAACCCTCTCCACCCTGATGAACGGTACCGCCGCGTCCCCGCGCTCCCTCACGTTCCAATCGGAACTGATTGTTCGCAAGTCCACGGGGCCCTGCCCCAACTAGGAGAACAACGCCATCGCGAGCGCCTTACGTGCCTGAGAAACCACGGGCTCATCTGCGCCCACAATTTCGAACAGCTCCAAAAGCCTCGTGCGAACCGTCTCGCGATCATCGCCGGAGGTTGCGGAGATCACGTCAATCAAGCGTGCAAAGGCCGAATCTGGGCGGCGGCTGTAGCACTCGATATCTGCTGCCTTGAGCTGGATATCGATATCCTGCAGGCCGGCGCTCATGGACTCTTGCAGGAGCGCCGCGGGATCCTCCACCGCTTGCACTCGCAGAACCAACTCAACCTGAGCGAGTAGAGCCTTGGCCTCCTCATCGCCCGGATTATCCTTCAAAGCCTGAGTAAATTCGGCCTCAGCTAGATCAAGATCCTTTGCGTCAAGCGCTTCCATCCCTGCAGCAACACGCGGGGTATGCTGCGGGGCTGGCGGTTCGGCATCTACTTCGCCGTCTAGAACGCCAGTCACTCCCATCTGGGAGGCAGCCTCCAACACACGGGTAATCAATGGCGCAAGCTCGCCATCATCTATCGTTCCTTGGAACAGCGGAACTGGTTGCCCCTGAAGAACAGCTACAGCCGCCGGAACACCCTGAAGCCCAAAGGCCTGAGCCACCTCGGGGTGGGCCCCCACGTCCACCTTGCCCAGCTGGAAATGCCCCTGAGCCTCATCCGCAAGTTTCTCGAACTGCGTGGCAAGGGTACCGGACACCTCCGATTGCTCGGCGTGGAAGATCAGGATCACCGGCACCCGCCCGGACGTCTCCAAGACTGTCCGAAGGCTATCCGCCGTCACATCGACAATGTAGGGACCCGGAAGGGACCCGTCAGAACCCGCCTGAGCCGGAGAAGCCGCGTTGGCTAATCCAGCTAGGTCCACTGCTCCGTACATTGAGCCGTCCAGAGGCTGCGTCATAAAACTATCCGTTCGTCACCTTGATGAGTACCGGATCGCTGGCGCCAATAGCGGCGATTTCTTCATCCTCAGCGCCATCCGCCGGTATGTGGAGTGCCACCATGACAGTGTAGTTCGCTGTCATGGTCCCATCCACATCGATTTCGCCATCGGCTTCTCCACTTGCCAGTGCTCCGATGGTTGACCCGAGGGTGATGGTTGCATCCTCCTGTGTGACCTCAATTGTGGTGTTGAAGTTCAACTGGCCAACAACAAGTGCACCGCCATCTTCAGTGGCGAAGGAGACGGGATCGGGCCCGCCTGGCTCGTAGGACATGGCCACGGATCCAGCTTCGCCCACGGCCTCCTCATTGGTTTCCTTACCGGCCCACAAGGTGTCGCGCAGCTTATCGGCGCTAAACTTCATACCCTTCGGATTCTTCCCGGACTCAGCGGACTTCGCATAACCGGCCAGAACGTCCTCAGGGCTAGCCACTACCCCTTCTCCATTGCTTGGTTCGATCGCCTGTGCGCTGCCTTCAGAAAGTGAGAGGGACGGGAATGTTGCTCCTGGGAGGATGTCCAGCACGCCCCATAGCTTCCAGTTCTCACGAGCAGTTGGCTGCTGGAAAACTGCGATGGTTTGCAGGTTCGATCCCTGCGGCGCGTCCATGACGGAAATGGCCGAATGGGGGTAATTCTGTGCCCCTGAAATGGCCGTCTGAATAGCAGAGTTGGAGATCTTCTCCAACCCAAAGCTATCGGCCAGAATGCCCTTGAGCTTGTATTCGCCGGTCCGGAGCTTCTTGAACGGCCCTACCGTGCGGTCAGCCAACAGATCTGCATCGGTCTCCGCATCGGCATCCGCAACCGAGGAGAAGATCTCCTGCTGAATCTCCTCGAACGTCTCCGTGGAGGCTGCCGCACGCGTGGCGGCTGGTGCGGGCGTAGGCTCGGGCAGCGTCTCTTGTGAGGCGCATCCGGACAGAACAAGGGAGGCTGCCGCTGCAAGCGCGAAACCACTGTACTTATGCATTTGGATCCTCCTGAGCATCGGTCGCTGATCCATTCGAGGAATCATCCCCGGCCTGCGGATCAGTTGCATCGGTCTCAGGGCGTTCTTCGCCCTGCTCTTGTAAGGTGCCGAGCGACCAGATATGAGAGTCACCCTGATCCGAACTATCTGGTTCTTCTGCCTGCTCGCCCGTAGGCTCTTCGGCTGTATCATTCGCGGAATTCTCGGCGGATTCTTCTGCAGGCGCTTCGTCCGCTGAGGTTGCCTCGTCAGATGGCCCGTCCTCTGCGGATTCGTCCGCCGACGGCTCGCCTTCAAGGGTCTCTTCTTCAGGAGCCTCGCCTTCAGAGGCCTCTTCTTCAAGCGACTCTTCTTCAGCGGGCAGATCGATAATCAGCCTGTCTTCGTCCGCTAGTTCACGGCTACGGAAATCTTCAGCTCGCGAACTAGCCGGAACAATGCCTGCCCCAAACTCATGAGCCGTGCGCTCATCTTGAACATCGCGTGCTTCTTCGGCGATGGAATCATTGCTCTTGAGGAGTTCATCCACATCAACGGCAGAGATCACGCTGGTGGCGGCTGACGATCGTGCGGCGCGGCGTGCGAACTTATCCTCGCGTGCGGCCCGGCGCGCGGCGCGGCGGCGGCCCTCCTGAATGTCAAGGATAAAGAGGAGAATGCCGATGAGAGCAACCAGTGCGCCGATCACGAGAAGCGGCATGGCGAAGGAATTGCTCGCATCGCGATCCCACGAGAGAGTCAAGCTAGGTGCTTGACCGCTGGTGGTTGTTGCCAGCAGGGAGATGGCGCCGGAATCTGCCACCTTGTAGGAGACGTCAACCTTGTTGGCCTCCTGCTCCACCTGAATCCACATGTCAGATCCTGCAAGCAGTTCAGGATCTACCTCTTCAAACTCGGACCCTTCCTCTGATTCGTCGTCGGTTGGCGCGGGCGTGGGGGTCTCGGATGCCACAGGTGCCGGCGTTCCATCGCCGGCCTCGGTCACCTTCAAGGTATCCCAATCGGAGAGCCCGCTCACGCTGGCTACATCGATTCCCTCTGCCCATGCATCAATATCGTCTGATACACCGAAGGCAACGATGACATCAGAATCATCCGGGGCTTCCAAAGAGATCGATACGTCTTCCCCAACCAGATCAATAACCCCTGGCTCGGTCTTGATAAAAGCAGAATCCGGAGCTGCCGCGGTGGCCCGCACGTTGCCATCCGGTGCCCAGAACGTCATGAAACCAATACCAATAATCATGGCGATGATTCCAAGCGTTGCCAGAGCAGTGCTGGCGATTCGTCGCATCATGTCCCTTTCATTAGCCCACAAGCTGTGTTTGGCTCTAAACTTCTACTATCACGTACTCAGATTGAGCGCACGCAGATACCTAGATAACGATTTCATAACGATACCGTGTTCTCTTGTGTTTTCGCGGTTAGCTCAGTCACGGTAGTGTGGAAGACTATCTCACTTTACTATTCTTGTGGAGAGACGGGCTTACCCTAGATTTCCTCGAAAGGCTGATCATGGTGGATGAAAATCCTCAGTTTCCATTGGTGCGGCGCGGGTATGACCGCGCTCAGGTAGACCAACGAGTCCATTCCCTTGAGGGCGCCTTGGAGGAAACCCGATCCCAAGTTGCAGAACTTGATTCGCGTATCCTGCGTATCTCCGGCGAATTGGCCGAAGCACAGGACCGGCTTCGCGAGCAAGACAGGCCCTCCTACGCAACGCTCGGCGCACGGGTGGAACGCCTTCTTCGTTCAACCGAACAACAGGCTCTTGAAGTCATGAGCCGGGCCAACGGCGATGCGAAGGCCATCATTACGAGGGCGCAGCGCAGCGCTGACGAACTCACCAAATCGGCGGAGGCCGAGGCTCAGGACACGCTCGCCAATGCGTATACCGTGACCGAAAAGCTGCGTACCTCTACTGACAATGACGTTCAGACGCTCACGAAGAATTCGCAGCTCGCCGCAGACGAAACGGTGGCAACGGCAAATCGGAAAGCTGAGCGCATCCTCATGGAAGCAAAGTCAGAAGCTTCCTCCTTGCGATCAGCGGCAACCAACGAAACGCAGGAGCTACGCGTGAATGCCGAAAGCGAAATTGCCGAACTGCGCGCACAGGCTGAAGAAGAAGTGGCCAAGCTTCGGTCCGAAGCTGACCGGGAAGTCCAGCGGATCAAGTCAGAGGCCAATGAGGAAGTGGCAGCATTGCGCGCCGCCGCCGATCGGGAGATCTCGCAGAAGCAGAAGGAATCCGCCCAGCATCTTAAGGCAACGGACACGGAGTCCCGCCGCAAGATCGATGAGATGATCGCGGATGCGGATAAGCGTGCCGATTCAGCTGAGGCCCGGTTGGCGGAGGCCATCGAGCGAGCTGAGGCCCTGACAGCATCCTCGCAGGAAGACGCCGCAGAACAGCTCAACACAGCACGCGACGAGGCCGAGCGGACACTCTCCCTTGCCCGCGAAGATGCCCGCCGGATTCGTACCGAGGCCCAAACGGAAGCCGAAGAGCGCACCACGGAAGCTGAGCAGAATCTGGCGCACTTGGAGCATCAGCGCGCTGCGCTCTCCTCCTACGTCGAGGACATGCGCTCACTGCTGTCGGGAAGCGATACTGGCCTCACCCTCTCCTCCATCGTTGACGGGGCGGAGGCCGATGCGGACGAGGCTCAAGAGGCCACTGAAAGTGACCCAGAAGGCGAAGGCACCGAACCTCAGCAAAAGAAGAAGTAGGTTCGACGACGACGGGTGCTTCCGTACGTACGAGGCATCCGTCGTCGTCCCCATACTCCGAAAACTCAGCGCCGCCCGCGATGCCGCCAGCACGTCGTGTGCCAGTGCCTGCGGGAATCCTGCCCGTACTGTGAGCCCCAGATCGTATCTTCGGTCCACGCAACTTCGTGGGCCTCGCCCACAAGGATGATGCCATTGCAGCCCGGGCATACGTACTGTTTGGCGCCGGAGGCGATGTGATGGACCTTGTACTGAGTGCCGTCCGTCCCAGCCTCATAGTGCACCCCACCCATCGCCGCACTCTCATTGAGCGGGCGAACGGGACGTGAGTATTTCTTCGAGCGGCGCACGCATCTAGGGTATCGCTGCGGACGCGGCGCGGTGAAGAATGATCCCTCACACCCTCGTCCAGATCAGCGCAGGGCCTAGAACAACCGATCCTCGGGATGATCAATCCCGCGCATTTCATCGTAATCCAAGGTCACGCATTCGATGCCACGGTCCTCGGCCAGCACACGCGCCTGTGGCTTGATGATCTGGGCGGCAAAGATTCCGCGCAGCGGTTGAAGCAGAGGATCACGGCCAAGGAGATCCAAATATCGGGTCAGTTGCTCCACGCCATCGATCTCCCCGCGGCGCTTGACCTCAACGGCCACATACGTCCCTTCGGGATCGCGGATCATGAGGTCCACCGGTCCAATCGGCGTTGGATATTCGCGGCGTACCAGCGATCCGCCACCTAGGCGATCAACCTGCTGCGCCAAGAGGGCTTGAAGGTGGGCCTCCACACCGTCCTTGACGAGGCCCGGTTCCAGGCCCAGATCGTGGGCGTAATCCGCCAAAACCTCGAACAGGCGGATAACCAGAAGATCATCGGTCTTCTGGTTGGCTACTTCCCACACTTCGCTCACACCGGCTTGCGCTTCCTCGGCATCAGGTTCACGCACACTCATTGCACACGGCGGACTCATCCAGTTCAAGGGCTTGTATGAGCCACCATCGGAATGCACGAGCACCGATCCGTCAGCTTTCACCATGAGAAGGCGATTGGCTAGCTCCAGATGAGCGTCAAGGCGGCCGGAATATTCAACTGAGCACTGGGCAAAGACTGTTCGCACAGCACGCCAGCCTACCAGCTACAGCCCCGTACTGATGATCCCCGGAGGTGCCGAATCGATCCAGGACACTAATCCCGCGAACGAGCTGGTGCCCATCGCCACAACAATCGTGGTATCGCCAGCCATGAGCTTGATAATAGTGGTGTCAGGATCATCTTTGGACGGCCGGTGTGAAACCAAGGTAAAGCTGCCGCGTGCGATGACCCGGCGAGGGACTGGGGAGATCGATCTGGTTCGATACCACTGCAGAGAATCTTGGCCCAAGATCATCACGCCAGTGCGCCATTTGTGATCGGGACGGCGCATCGAACACTGGACCGCACCCGGAACACGAATGAGCAAGATAAAGCGCGCCAGGATCCACAGGAGGGCAGCTAAGAGAAGAACGGCCAGAACGCTCGCAATCCCTATCCAGAGTTCGTTCATGGCCGCCCTTTCCCGCTACTTCGAGTCCTGCTTTTCCGCGGACTCAACCACCACATAAATGTGGTCAGAATCCACGGTCACAAGGCCATCTGACACGGTGTAGCTCAACTCGGCCCCATCGGGACAGTCCACCACAATGGTGCCGGGAACCAGGCCAGCCATGATCGGAGTGTGCCCGGGCAGGATACCCATGCTGCCGTTGGCTGAGGGTAGGCGCACCTGTTGGGCCTCCCCCTGCCACACAATGCCCGTTGGCATCACGATCTCTAGGCGCATCAGCGCTGCTCCGCTTGAATCTTGCTCCACGCGCGTTCTAGATCCTCGATGCCGCCAATATTGAAGAACGCCTGCTCGGGGATATGATCGTACACGCCGTCACAAATCCGCTTGAATGCCTCAACGGTTTCATCAACTGGCACTGTGGATCCCTCCACTCCCGTGAACTTCACGGCCGTGTAGGTGTTCTGTGACAGGTACTGCTGGATGCGACGTGCGCGAGCAACAGTGACCTTGTCTTCTTCGGAGAGCTCGTCTACGCCCAGGATGGAGATGATGTCCTGAAGCTCCTTGTTCTTCTGAAGAATCGCTTTGACGCGGGTTGCCACATCGTAGTGCTCGCGGCCAACGATCTGCGGATCCAAGATTCGCGATGTTGATGCCAGCGGGTCCACCGCTGGGTACAGGCCGCGCGAAGCAATCTCACGCGATAGCTCAGTGGTGGCATCCAAGTGCGCGAAGGTTGTGGCAGGGGCCGGATCAGTGTAATCGTCCGCGGGTACGTAAATCGCCTGAAGCGATGTAATCGAGTGGCCACGTGTGGAGGTGATTCGCTCCTGCAGTGCGCCCATCTCATCGGCCAGCGTGGGCTGGTAACCCACGGCCGATGGCATACGTCCCAGAAGGGTGGATACCTCAGATCCCGCCTGCGTGAAGCGGAAGATGTTATCGATGAACAGCAGCACGTCCTGATTCTGAACATCACGGAAGTACTCCGCCATGGTCAGTCCGGATAGGGCGATGCGCAAGCGCACGCCGGGCGGCTCGTCCATCTGTCCGAAAACGAGGGCCGTCTTCTCAAGAACATCGGCTTCGTCCATCTCGTTGATGAGATCGTTGCCCTCACGGGTACGCTCACCAACACCGGCGAATACCGATACGCCATCGTGGTCCTGTGCTACGCGCTGAATCATTTCCTGAATGAGCACCGTTTTACCCACGCCGGCTCCACCGAACAGGCCGATCTTGCCGCCCTGAACGTATGGGGTCAGCAGATCGATCACCTTGATGCCCGTTTCGAACATACGAGTTTCCGGCTCGAGTTCATCAAAAGCAGGGGCCTTGCGGTGGATGGGCCAGCGCTCCGTGACCTCAAGCTTCTCATCCTCGTCAAGATTCAGGCATTCGCCCAGTACGTTGAACACATGACCCTTGGTCACATCTCCCACCGGTACCGTGATCGCGCTGCCGGTATCCTGAACAATAGATCCGCGGACCAAGCCATCGGTTGGCTTCATGGCAATGCAGCGAACCACGTTATCTCCGAGGTGCTGGGAAACCTCAAGAGTCATCTGGAAACTAGATTCGCCTTCTCCCTGCCCAGCAAGCTCCACCGTGGTGGTCAGAGCATTGTTGATCTCGGGTAGGGCGTCAGCCGGGAACTCAACGTCAACGATGGCACCGAGCACTTGGACGATGCGGCCCTGACTGGTAGTGGTCTCAACAGTGGCACTCATGTTCTTCTCTTCCTTGCGTATTCCGGTGTGCTAGCTGGTCTTGAGCGCGTCTGCACCGGAGACGATCTCAGTGAGCTCAGTTGTGATCTCGGTTTGGCGTGCATTATTGGCCAACCGGGTGTAATCCTCAATAAGCTGCCCGGCATTCTCTGTGGCCGAATGCATGGCTTGTTGGCGCGACGCGAGCTCAGATGCCGCGGCCATCGAAAGTACATTGGAGATCCGTTGGCGCACATACAGTGGCAGGATCTGATCGAAGAGTTCCTTGGCAGAGGGTTCAAACTCGTAGACCGGCTGGGTTGGCACCGGATACTCGCCGAGTTCATCAGGCTCCGCCGAACGATCAGCTACCTCCTCATCGGTATCCACGATCTCCATGGGGAGCATGTGGCGAACCTGCACCACCTGACGCACCATGGATTCGAACCGCGTGAACACCACGTGAAGCTCGGCCACGGGGTGATCATCCTCAGGGGCCAAGAAACGTTCCAACAGGGCGTCAGCAATGTTCCTCGTGAGCTCCGTGCTAGGCCGATCGGATTCGCCAGCCCACGTCCTCTCAAGCTCAACTCCACGGAAACTGTAGTGGGAGATTCCCCTGCGGCCCGTCACAAACAGCACAGGTTCCTTCCCCGATTCGCGCAGCTCATCCATGTAACGGTCCGCCTCGCGCAAAACGGACGCCGAATAGGCACCGGCCATGCCGCGATCGGACGTCACGACAAGCACGGCCACCCGGTTCGTATCGGTGCGTTCGGAGAGGAGTGGATGGTTATCTTCATCAGAATGCCCAGCAACGGTGGCGATCGCTTCGGTGAGAACCCGCGTATACGGATCGTTACCTTGCGCAGTTTCACGCGCCCTAGAGATGCGTGACGCCGCGATGAGCTCCATCGCGCGAAACACCTTCTCAAGGGTTGCTGTGGCCCGGATCTTCTCCTTGTAGGCCCGCTGCTTTCCTGCCACTGTTAGCCCCGCTTACCACGAACGATTTGCTCTTGAGCCTGCTCAGTTTCCACTTCGGCCTCAGATTCTGATAGGAGGCCCTCAGAAACCATGAATCCCTGCTGGAAGGCTTCAACGGCACTGCGAAGTTCGCTCTCAGTTTCATCGGTGAGAAGCCCAGTTTCAGCAATGGTAGCCAGAACGGCGGAATTATGTTCCACATAATCGAGCATGCCAGATTCGAAATCATGGACCTTCTCAACCGGGATCTCATCCAAGTACCCGCCCGTACCGGCCCACACGGACACAACCTGCTGCTCCGCCCTATACGGGGTGTACTGGGGCTGCTTGAGCAACTCCATCAGTCTCTCGCCACGTGCCAGCTGTTGGCGCGTGGTGGCATCCAAATCGGAAGCAAACATGGCGAAGGCAGCCTGCGAGCGATACTGCGCCAAGGTGATCTTGAGTGTTCCCGCTACCTTCTTCATCGCCTTGATCTGGGCGTCTCCGCCAACGCGGGACACGGAAATGCCCACGTCCACGGCCGGGCGCTGATCCGAATTGAACAGATCGGACTGGAGGAAGATCTGCCCATCCGTAATGGAGATAACGTTGGTGGGAATGTAGGCAGAAACGTCATTGGCCTTCGTCTCAATGAGGGGAAGGCCGGTCATTGACCCACCGCCCAGTTCATCGGACAGCTTGGCGCAGCGCTCCAGCAAACGAGAGTGCAAGTAGAACACATCGCCCGGGTACGCCTCGCGCCCCGGCGGGCGGCGAAGCAGAAGGGACACAGCGCGGTAGGCCTCAGCCTGCTTGGACAGATCATCAAACACGATGAGGACGTGCTTGCCGCTGTACATCCAGTGCTGGCCGATGGCCGATCCGGTGTATGGCGAAAGGTACTTGTAGCCCGCAGGGTCAGATGCCGGGGATGCCACGATCGTGGTGTACTCCATCGCACCGAAGCGCTCAAGGGTTGAGCGCACCGAGGCGATCGTTGACCCCTTTTGCCCAATCGCCACATACACGCAGCGCACCTGCTTGTCCGGATCGCCCGAATCCCAGTTTTCTTTCTGGTTCAGGATCGTATCGATCGCTAGGGCAGTCTTACCCGTCTGACGATCTCCAATGATGAGCTGGCGCTGGCCGCGGCCAATCGGGATCATGGCGTCAATCGCCTTGATGCCCGTTTGCAGTGGTTCATTCACGCTCTTACGTGCCATAACGCCCGGAGCCTGAAGTTCCAGAGCGCGCCTGCCATCAAGATCGGTGATATCACCTAGGCCGTCAATGGGATGCCCGAGCGGATCGACTGTGCGCCCAAGGTAACCATCACCCACGGGGACGGACAGAACCTCACCGGTACGGCGAACGTCTTGGCCCTCTTCGATAGCGGAAAAATCTCCAAGAACAACCACGCCGATGTCGCGTTCCTCGAGGTTCATCGCCAAGCCGAGCGTCCCGTCGTCGAACTGCAAAAGCTCGTTCGCCATCGTGCCTCGCAGGCCCTCAACGCGCGCGATACCATCGGCCGTGAGTGTCACGTGGCCAACTTCTTCGCTCGCGGTTTCACTTGGCTTGTACGAGCTCACAAAGCTGTCGAGTGCAGACCTGATCTCCTCGGGCCGGATTGTCAGTTCAGCCATATCTCATTCCTTCGTTTAACGGCTCCGCCGTGAATCAATACCGGCAAAGTACCGGACACTGTCTCCTGCTCGTTATTCCATTGCCTCACGCAATTGATCGAGGCGATGGGCGAGCGTCCCATCTATTACATCTTCACCAACACGAACCCGCACGCCACCGATAACCCTCGAATCAACGTGCACGTGCACGTTGACCGGGCCACCGTAACGTTCAGAGAGAAGCCGTGTCAGCCTCTCTTCTTGGGCCTGGCTGAGCGGTACAGCCACGGTTACTGACGCAACCGACCGTTGGGTACGTTCGGCCGCGGCCTCAGTCATGGCCGCCAGCGTGCGAATAATCGACACGCGTGGGGCAAGCCGAACCGCGTGATCCAACAAGAGCTTCGTATCATCTTCCAAGCCAGTGAACACCGCGGCCGCAAGGGCAGCGCGATCACTTGCCGTCCGCGAGCGATCTCCAAGTGCCACACGCAGATCGCGCTCATCGCGCAGCATGCGCCGCACGCTGTACAGCTCGTGTTCAACGCGTGCGATAAGCCCGGCGCGTCCTGCACCGGACATCACCGATTGCACGCCCAGAGAATCGATCACATCAAGCAGCTCAGCCGGAGACTTCCAACGTGACCGGACCACCCCGGAAAGTAGATCGGATACTGGTCCCGAGACCTTGCCGCCAAATACATCAAGCACGAGCCGCGATCTATCCGCACTAGCGCGCGCTGGATCAGTCAGAGCACGTCCCAGAATGGAGGTGTCCCCAATGACGCCAGCAACTGTAAAAAGCTCCTGAGCGCATTCGCGTTCACCACCGTCGCGTTCCGCAAGGATGGTGTCCCACGTTGTACTCAACCGTGTGAGGGCTGCTTGGCTGCTTGACCGCATCAGTTCTCCTTGGCCTCGGCCTTCGCGAGCTGAGCGTTCTGCGCCTCGAGTTCATCGAGGAAGCGATCGATCACGCTCTGCGAAATCTCAGGATCAAGGGACTGCGCACCAACGATCTTGCCGGCGAGCTCCACAGCAAGGGAGCCCACATCACTCTGTAGCGCCCTCTTGGCCGCTACAGTATCGGCTTCCATCTGGCGTTGAGCATTCGATGTGATGCGCTCTGCCTCAGCCGCTGCGTTCTTCTTAGCAGCCTCCGCGGCATCCTCCGCGTTGGCTTTTGCTTGATTGCGGATCTGGGCGGCCTGACGGTGAGCCTCGTTGACCTCTTCGGTCAGCGCTTCGCGTTCCCCTGCTACCTCTTCTTTGGCAAGCGCGGCGGCGTTCAGGCCGTCCTCGATCTTGGTTTTGCGCTCATCGAGCACATCCATGAACGTGGGCCATGCCAGCTTCCCAATCACCAGAGCCACGATGACAAACGCGATCGTGCCCCAGATCAGATCAGCTGGTGCAGGAAGCAGGAGGTTCTGCTGCTCCGCCGCCGTCATGGTGACAGAAAACATCATGCTCCAAAGACAAGCCCAGCAACGAAGCCGATCAGGCCAAGGGCCTCAACGAACGCTGCTGAAATCAGCATGTTCACGCGTAGGAAGCTCTTGACTTCTGGCTGGCGGGCCGTAGCCTCCTGAGTTTTCGCGGCAAGCAGGCCGATGCCGATGCCAGGTCCAAGCGTCGCAAGGCCATAACCGATGGTTGCGATGTTGCCGACAATCTCCATAATGAATCTTCCTTTGGTTATTGGTTACAGACGGATCAGTGTTCTTCGATGGATAGTGAAATATATACCGCGCTCAGCAGCGCGAAGATGTAAGCCTGAAGGCTCGCAATGAATACCTCGAAGGCTACGAAGACCATTCCAGCTATCAGTGTGAGTGAACCCAACGCGATTCCGGAGGCACCGCCCATACCCAAGTACAGGAAGTTGGTGCCAACGAAGCAGAGCACCAGAATCATGTGGCCGGCCACCATGTTGGCAAGGAGTCGAATGGTCAGGGTGAGAGGCCTGATGATGAACGTGGAGAGGAATTCTATCGGGATCATCAAGATGTACAGGATCTTCGGCATCCCCGGCGGCATCAACTGATTCTTAAAGAAGTGCCCAGCTCCCTGAGCCCTGATACCTGCCACGATGAAGCCCAAGTAGGCAACCACCGCGTACACCAGCGGCATTCCGATCACGGAGGTAGCCGCGATCTGAAGGCCCGGAATTACGCCGGTCAAGTTCATGAAGAGAACGCCGAAGAAGATGGTGGCCAGCATCGGCATATAGCGATCGGCCTTGTCCTCCCCGATAATCTCGTGACCAATTTGCTTGCGCACAAAGTCAAGACCAAATTCCACGGTTGCCTGCGCCCTACCGGGAACGAGCTTCGCGCGGCGAGCGTATAGCCCGAAAATAAGCGCGAGGATCACCACAGCCACGAGCCGCACCAATATGAGGCGGTTCATTTCGAACGGCGTACCCTCAAAAAGGAAGGGCTCCGGGAAGAACTCTTCTAGACCCGGGACGTGCCACAGGTCATCGCCAGCAGCGAGAGTGGTTCCCGAGGTTGCGGCGAGAGAAACCAACAAGCCATCCTCCGTACGTTGAGTGGACGAGGCGCGGCTACGCTCCTCGAGGCACTTGTTCATGATACCCGCCAACGCCAACAAACGTGAACCGAATCCTACGTAACGCCCGTATCAATCGAGCATGACGGCAACGGATGCGCGCGCCCCACACGGCCTTCGCTTTCACCGCTTACCAGCGCCAAATACCCCGTGTTTCGTGACTATTTCGCGGATTATCTATGATTCGTCAATATCCAGCCCGGGACCTTCGGCCCGCATCACCACGGCAACCATGGTCCCCAAAGCAATCATTTCTCCCACTATGAGAGTGACCACAAGGCCGATGTCATCAACACCGGCCATTCGGCCCAGCCATACAACCACGCACGCCGTGATGACAACTTTGACAGCGTAGGCAATCCCGGTTGCCACGCCTCCGCCGCTTCCCACGCGCACAATCACGGCGGTCAAGGCAAAGGACACAATCACGGCCAGCCCAGAAATCACCGCGGCAATCCCCCAATCGCCACGCCCAACGGCAAACGCGATAACGGCCGCAAGCCCGCCAGCTACTCCAACGCTCAGTCCGCACCACAGCGCGATCAGTGTGAAGAGTTGGCCAATGCTCAGGGTCTCGCCCGGCTGACGCCGCCACGGCGCGCGGATGTGGCGCCGCTCAGTCATCTCCCACCACATTTTCATCAGGAATCCGAGTATCGTCATCGGCCTTGATGCGCTCCCCCTTGTGCCATTTCAAGGCTCTCCGCGTCACAACGATCGCCATCACAACGGCTACGGCGGACACGGGAATTACATACTTGCCGGGGAGAATGACCAGAGCAACGCAGGTCAAGGAGGCGATTGCGGCCCAGAGGTACAGCGTAAGGACGGCGCCCTGGTGCGAATGCCCCCGGCGAAGCAGACGGTGATGGAGATGCCCGGCGTCCGCATGGAATGGGGACTGCCCTCTGGCCAGCCGGCGCACAACGGCCCACACAAAATCAATGAGCGGCAACAGAATCACGGCCGCGGGCACCAAGATTGGCATGTAGGCGGGGAACGAATCACCAACGGAGGTGTTCGCGGGATCGATCTGGCCGGTCACGAGAATGCCAGCCCCCGCAATCACCATCCCGAGCATGAGTGCGCCGGAATCCCCCATGAAAATGCTGGCCGGATGGAAGTTGTGGGGAAGGAATCCCACACAGATCCCCACGAGTGCCGCCACCACAACGGAGGATACGGCGGCATAATTATCGGGGCTGGCATCCCTGGCGAGGAAGTAGGAGTAAGCAAAGAACGCAGATCCCGCGATCCCCACGATACCGGCGGCCAGCCCGTCCAATCCGTCCATGAAATTGACCGCATTGGCCACCACAATCACCACCATGACCGTGACGAACAGGGACAGACGCGATGATCCCACAGTGAGCCCCATGAAGGGCACGGAAGCAAGCTGCACACCCTGCCAAGCCATCGCTCCGGCGGCCAGCACTTGCCCGGCCAGTTTGGCGTACCAATCCAGTTGCCAAATGTCATCGATCGCGCCAACCAAGCACATGATTCCCGCACCGATGAGGACGCCCCACACTCCGGATCCCGAGGCGAACACCCAGTGAAGGTAGGGAATCTGGGATGCCACGAGGAGGGCCACAAGTAGCCCGCAGTACATGGCGATTCCGCCAAGCCGCGGGATGGGAACCGTGTGAATATCGCGCGCTCGTACGCCAGTCACCGCGCCAACGGCCAGAGCCATCCGCCGAATCACCGGCACCATGAGGTAGGTGATGGCTGCGGCGAGCACCATAATGAGCAGGTATACGCGCATTGAGTGAGCCTCCTATTGGGCGAGCATACCGAATCGCGCGATCTCAGAATCGGGGATCGCGCCGCGGCGGACAATCGTCAGCTGTTCGCCCACGATCACGATAGTGGAGGGTTCTCCGCCACCGCATTCGCCCCCGTCAAGGTACAGGGATACTTTCTCGCCCAACTGCTGACGGGCCTGAGCGACAGTTGCCGCCGGGTGCTGGGCGGTGAGGTTTGCGGAGGAGACGGCCATTGGCCCTGCGGTAGCCAAAAGGTCCAGTGCGATCGGGTTATCGGGCATACGCAAGGCAACTGTGCCGCCCGTTTCCCCCAGATCCCAGCCGATCTCCTCGCGCGCAGGAAGGATGATCGTGAGCGCTCCGGGCCAGAATTCATCCATGAGAGCGCGCGCCACGTCCGGCACGTGGGTGGTCAGCTTCTCAGCGTCCGCCACAGATGCCACAAGCACGGGCGACGGCTTATCGCGGCCGCGCCCCTTCGCGGTGAGCAGCTTGTCCACAGCGGTGGGCGAAAACGCGTCCGCTCCCACGCCATACACGGTATCCGTTGGGAGTACCACAAGTTCGCCGTGCCCCACGGCACTAGCCGCTTGTGCGATTGCGTCCTGATCCCGTGAACAATCCAAGATTTTCATTCCGCTTCTTCCACTTGTTGGCGGGCCCTTTTTGCCCACAACCATCGGGGCCTGCCCGTGTAATCGCACCCCGTATGCGCTTCTTCGAAGCCACAGTTGCGGGCGTAATCCACAAGGGCTTCTGCTTGGCCTTCAGCGTGTTCCATCACAAGGATGCCGCCGGGGCGAAGGAGGCCAACGGCACGGTCAATGATCCCAATTGGGAGGTCGGTTCCCTCGGGCCCGCCTCCCCACAGCGCCATCGGTGGGTCCGCCTCAACTTCTGGGCTGAGCTCCACTGTGGGAGGAACGTAGGGAGGGTTGGACACGACAACCGCGAACATGCCTTCCATACCAGCCAAAGCATCCCGGGCATCGGCCTGAATCAGTTCCACGGGATTGCCGTAGCGGGCATTGTTCTCGCGTGCGGTTTCCAGTGCCTCCGAGGACAGTTCAACTGCGATCACTCGCGCTGCTGGAATCTCTGTTGCCACGGCCAGCGCGATGTTGCCGCTGCCCGTGCACAGGTCTGCTACGCGGATGACCTCATCGCCAACCGCATCGGCCACCATCTGGGCAGCGGCGTCTATCGCTTCTCCGGCTACCAGCTCAGTTTCGGGACGCACGATGAAGCATCCGGGACGGGACACCAACTCCAGATACCGGAAGTACATGTGCCCCGTGACGTGTTGGAGCGGTACGCGCTCGCCTCTCTGGATCACCATGCGCCGAAAAAGCTCCTGTTGATCTGCCGAAGGATCGCTGGCCGAGTGTAACGAATTCTCAGCGACTACTTCGGCAATTTCACGCGCATCGGAACCCGGTGACTCCAGTCCCTTGGCGGCCAGCCAACCCGTGGCTTGAATCACCACATCATTCCAGCGCATTAATCCTCCGCGTGCGCCATTCGCTCGGCTTCGTCCAAGTGACGCGCAGAATCGATGAGAGGGCCAAGCTCTCCGGCCAGCACATGATCGAGGTTGTATGCCTTGTATCCCGTGCGGTGGTCTGAGACTCGGTTCTCAGGGAAGTTGTAGGTACGGATGCGCTCGGAGCGATCCACCGTACGCACCTGCGAGCGCCGCAGCGCCGCGTTTTCTTCGGCCTGCTGATCAAGTTGAATCTGACGCAAGCGGGAGCGCAGCACACGCATCGCGGCCTCGCGATTCTGAATCTGAGACTTTTCGTCCTGCATAGACACCACAACGCCCGTGGGCAAGTGTGTGATGCGAACCGCCGAATCAGTGGTGTTCACGGACTGTCCACCGGGGCCAGAAGAACGGTATACATCGATCCTCAGATCCGAATCATGGATTTCCACTTCGCCGGGATCATCCACTTCAGCAAACACCAGCACACCAGCCGCAGATGTGTGAACGCGGCCCTGCGATTCGGTGACGGGTACGCGCTGAACCCTGTGCACTCCGCCCTCATACTTCAGATGAGCCCATACGCCATCGGCCGGGTCTTGAAGTGTGCCTTTGGTGCGCACGGCCATCTGGAATTCTTTGTAACCACCCATATCCGTAGTGGTTGCGGACAGAATCTCCACAGCCCAGTTCTCATCTTCCGCGTAACGCTGGTACATCCGCACAAGATCACTGGCAAACAGCGCCGATTCCTCGCCGCCGGCCCCAGCCTTGACCTCAACGATGGCGTCACGCGCATCATCGGGATCTCGAGGAATAAGAACGTCATGAAGTTCTTCTTCTAAAGCATCAAACTTCTTTTTCAACCCTGCAATCTCGGGTTTGAACAGCTCGGCATCCTCGCCGCCGGCCGCCACAATGTCCTTCGCTTCAGCGAGGTCATCGGCCGCCACCCGGTATTCGCGATACACACGAATCACGCGCCCCAGCTCCGCGTAACGGCGGCCAACCGATTTCATTTTTGCCGGAGATTTCAGCACCTCCGGGCTAGACATGCTTGCCTCAACCTGCTCGTAATCCGCGAGCATCTGTTCGGCTAGCTCGACCTTCTTATCCACGGTTCCCTCGATTCAGCTGGCTACACCCTCAATCATGGCAGATGCCGGCACAGCAAGCTGTGCCGGCATCTAGAGCTCTATAACTACTTCTTGCGCTTGCCGTAGCGAGCCTCGAAGCGAGCCACACGGCCGCCGGTATCGAGGATCTTCTGCTTACCCGTGTAGAACGGATGGCACGCATTGCACACGTCAACGCGAAGGTGATCGCCTGCAAAGGTTGAGCTTGTTTCGAACTCGTTCCCACACGTGCAGGTGACCTGGATGGCGTGGTAATCAGGGTGGATTCCCTGCTTCATAGTATTCTCCTTGGATCGTTTTGCGCCCCGGGTCCAACCTGCGGTAGCAGGCCGGTGAACCGAAAGCCGACGAAATATTATGACACGCTCCCCTTCCCTGTGACCAGAGCAGAGAGGCGCTGGTGAGTAACTCCACTAGTGAAGCACTCCGGTGGCACCTACTTATTGCCACCCTGCATTGAACGCATAATGGACACGAGGAATTCCGCGTTGTTTTCCGTCTTGCGCATGCGTCCCAACAGGAAATCGGAAGCGTCATTCACATCGAGCGTTCCCAGTGCCCGGCGCAGATGCCAGATCACCTTGAGTTCCTCTGCGGTGAACAAGAGTTCTTCACGCCGCGTGCCAGATGCATTCACATCGATAGCGGGGTAAATCCGGCGGTCGGCCAACTGACGCGATAGGCGCAGCTCCATGTTGCCGGTTCCCTTGAACTCCTCGAAGATCACTTCGTCCATCTTCGATCCGGTTTCCACAAGAGCCGAAGCAATGATGGTCAGAGATCCACCATTTTCGATATTGCGGGCCGCTCCGAAGAACTTCTTGGGCGGGTACAGGGCACCCGCATCCACGCCACCGGAAAGGATACGTCCGGAAGCCGGCGCAGCCAGATTATAGGCCCGTGACAGGCGAGTGATGGAATCGAGCAGCACCACCACGTCCTGACCGAGTTCCACGAGGCGCTTAGCGCGTTCAATGGTCAGCTCGGCAACGATGGTGTGATCGGAGGCGGGGCGATCGAAGGTAGAGGCGATAACCTCACCCTTGACCAAGCGCTTCATATCCGTCACTTCTTCTGGGCGCTCATCAACAAGCACCACCATGAGATGAACATCAGGATTGTTTGTGGCAATGGCCTTGGCGATCTGTTGCATCACCATGGTCTTACCGGCCTTCGGCGGGGACACAATGAGGCCACGCTGGCCCTTGCCCACCGGGGCTACGAGATCGATGGAACGCGCGGTCAATGCCTTGGAGGTTGTCTCCATTCGCAGCATTTCCTGCGGGTAGAGCGGGGTGAGCTTATTGAACTCGTCCCGGGTTTTCGACAACTCGGGGTCCAAAGAGTTGACGGAATCGATCTGAACCAACGGATTCAGCTTCGAGCCACCGTACTTGCGATGCTGGTTGCGCCCGCGATTCTGATTCTCGCGCTCGCTGCGCTGGCGGACGGATCCAACCAGCGCGTCTCCGCGCCGTAGGCCGTACTGACGAACAATCTGCTGGGAAACCGAGGCATCATTGTTGCCGGGGAGGTATCCGCCGGTCCGCAGGAAAGCTTGGTTACCTTCCATATCCAGAATTCCGGCGACGGGGATAAGCACCTCATCATCGCTGGAATCTTGACGGACGTTATCTTGCCGGCCTGAATCTTGCCGGCCTGAATCTTGCCGTCCGCCATCTTGGCGCCCGCCATTCTGACGGTCCCCTCGCTGGTTATCCGAACGGTCCTGGCGGCCATTATCTTGATTGCGCTGATTATCGCGGCCACGGTTGCGTTCGCGCCGGTTGCGCCGGTTACGACGGTTCGGGGAATCGTCCTCATCGGAATCGCTAGCCTTGCGCTCGGCCGCTTCACCAATGGCGTCTAGTGCTGCGCGACGATCGTCATCAGACATCTCATCGCGGCGTGGGCGCCCTGAACGATCACGCCTGTTCCGGCGGTTACCATCATGGCGATTATCATCGCGACGATTATTGTTATTGTCACGGTTGCCAGATTCACGTCCCGAGCGGTCCGGAAGCACAATGTCCTCAGTGGACAGTGGCTGACTGGTTTGCTTTGGAGCAGCCTTTTCTTGCTGCGGGGCTGCTTGCTGTGGTGCTGCTTGCTTGGGCTCGGATGCCTGAGGTTTGGTTTCCTTAGGCTCAGGAGCCTTCTTTGCTCCCTGTGCTCCTTCGGTTCCCGCTGAAGCCACAGGTGCTTTGGGCGGACGGCCACGCTTGGCCGGCCCCTGCACCGCGCGGATCTCACTAACAAGATCTGCCTTGCGCGCCTTGGGCGAAACGTTGATGCCCAGAGACTGCGCGAGCTCTTTAAGTTCGGGGAGACGCATCGTTGAGATTGCGCCGCTCGTGCGAGTTTCGCTCACGAGTGTCCTTCCTTGCAAAGGGTTGTCATATCCGCTCTGCGATAGCCGGAGGTGCTCCGGCCGTGTTTGTAAGAGGATGGCATCGATACTATTGCGCGAATTGATTCCACGGATTCATCAACCCGAAAAATCTACGATGCCTTACCGAGACACATATGTGTGCATTAGTCGGTACGTGGTCACTTTAGCAGCAAATACAAGCACCGCGCATCAATTTCGCCACGTGAGCTAAGAAACGTCTGACAGGGAGGAATTTGGGAGGCCGTCGTCGTCCCAAAAACCGAACTCATCGCTTACGAAACCGCGTGCGCCGAACGAGGAACCGGAAGGGAATCACGCAAACGCGCCGGAACGTATAGGCACATCGGATCTTCTGCGAGCGGATCACCCGTGACCGCGTAGGCACGCGAACGCCCGCCACCGCACCACTGGTTGTATTCGCATGCCCCACACTTGCCACCGAAGGTTTCAGGATGGCGCATCGAACGCATCAGGGGATCGTCCTGATAGAGGCTGACAATTGACTTTTCCTTGACGTTGCCAACATTCTTCGGCATGAAGCCCGAAGGTGTAACGTTCCCCACATTGGTCACGAACATAATGCCGTTGCCATCACGAACCCCGAAGGAACGGCCAAGCCGCGTTGCCTGAACCTCCTGCGGAGTCATGCCTTCGGCCATCATGCGTTGGGCGGCCACGCGGCGATAGTGCAACGCCTCGGTTGTCCGAACCTCGAACGGTTCGGTGGTGTTCAGTTCATCCGCCCACTCCAGCACCTTTTCGGCCTCCAACGGATCGATCTCCGAGAGCATGAGGCCGCGGCCGGTACGGATCAGGAAGAACAACGTCCACCGCATCACCTCGTGGCGCTCCATGAGCTGGCGGATGCCGTCCAGATCGCCCAGAGTCTGCTCGCTCACGAGCGTGTTGATCTGGAGAGGTATGCCCAATTCACCCGCCCAGTCCATCGCCTCAAGCGTATGATCGAACGTTCCCTCCACCCGGCGAATACCATCGTGGGTTTGGGCAGAAGCGCCATCCAAGCTGAGGGAAATCGCCTGCATACCAGCATCCTTGAGCGTTGCCATCCGCTCGCGGGTCAGAAGGGGCGTTGCCGAAGGAGAGAGGGACACCCCAATCCCCCGCTCCCGGGCCGCGGCCATAATCTCTTCTAAATCATCGCGGCGCAACGGATCCCCACCGGTCAAAATAAGGTGGGGAAGCGGATCGCCAAAATCAAGAATATCGTCAAGGACCCGCTTGCATTCATCCGTGGAAAGTTCTCCCGGCAGGGCTCTGCGCATCGCCTTTGCGCGGCAATGCCTGCACACCAAGTCGCATGCCAATGTCAGTTCCCAATAAACGATCATCGGAGCGCGATCGTAGGCGAAGTTCCTTGGGCGAACCGAACCAATGGGTAGCGGATTCTTAGTGTGCACGGGGGCGGTCCCATCCTTCCAGCAAAGTTTGCTACAGCCGATCGTAGTTCCGGCCGTGGCTCACAGGTAGGACTTTAGGGACACCCCGGCCTACGGGATAAGATACGCGCCTGAGGCAGGCATGCCCCGAACCTCCGAAAACCCAGATGCTGCCATGCGGGCGGACGCTTCATCGTCCAGCTCCCCCAGCACAAGAATGGACGGGCCCGCTCCCGAGATAACTGCGGGAAATCGCCGCATTCTCAGGTAGTCGAGGGCGTTGGCGGAGGCTTGCATGGAGGCCGCCCGGTAGCTCTGGTGGAGCTTCTCTTCGGTTGCTTCATACAGGAAGTTCGGCTCGTGTTCGAGTGCCAAAACCAACAGTGCGGTTCGCGACGCATTGAAGGCAGCATCCCGGTGCGGGACCTGTTCTGGCAACACAGAGCGTGCCGTTTCCGTCAGCAGCTCAGCGTCCGGAATCAGCAAAGTCGTGCGGACATCACCGCGCACGTGGATGGGCAGGGCATGGGCGCCAGCCCCATCGCACCACGCAACCACCGCTCCCCCGTAGATTGCGGGAGCCGCATTGTCCGGGTGGCCCTCGAACTCCGTGGCGAGCTGCAACATGACCTGATCGTTCAGCGCCTCCGGCTCATCAACGAGGCCTCTGGCCAACATCAGGCCGGCCACGACAGCAGAAGCTGAGGATCCCAACCCCCTACCCTGACGAATACCATTGGTGCATGTGAGTTCAAGGCTTGGCTGAGCTACGCCCACATGATCGAGGGCGCGGCGCAGCGCGCGCACCACCAAATGGGAACCATCGCGGGGCAGGTAGTCCGCGCCCTCTCCGTGGATGGTGACGTGGGCTTCGGGGCTCGGGCTGGGGTTCGGCCTGGGGCCGGGGTTAGGGGTGGGCTGGGACGTGGCGTCGTGCACGCCCGATTCGCCCGGCACAACCCGAACTTCTACCTGATCCCAGATATCGTGAGCCATCCCCATGCAATCGAAACCGGGGCCAAGGTTGCCAGAGGTGGCCGGAACAGCCACCTGCGCCCGGTGATGAGCCACACGCATTACAGTCCCAGAGCGGTTGCAGCAGCTTCGAGGGTTGGCGCAATCGGATCGAAATCCAGCTCGCGGCCGCCAAGGGCCGTTGCCGTATCCTTCAGCCCATTGCCCGTCACCGTGCAGACGATCGTGGCACCTTCAGGCACCTTGCCCGCTTCCGCTGCCTTGATCAGACCTGCGATGGAAGCTGCCGAACCCGGTTCGATGAACACACCAACCTCTGCGGCAAGAATCGCCTGAGCCGAAAGAATCTGTTCATCGGTCACGCGATCGATCCAACCATGCGAATCATCGCGGGCGGCTTCGGCAAATTTCCAGGAGGCGGGATTGCCGATGCGAATGGCGGTTGCCACTGTTTCCGGCTTCTCCACGGGGTGGCCCAACACCAGTGGCGCGGCCCCCCACGCTTGAACGCCCCACATTTCGGGGACCTTCGTGGCAACGGGCGGAAGGTGGGTTGCCGTTTCGTCCATGGAAGCGATCGTGGAACGCCCGGCGTATTCGTTGTACCCCATCCAGTAAGCGGAGATGTTGCCAGCATTACCTACGGGAAGCACATGAATATCCGGGGCATCCCCCAAGTAGTCAACCACCTCGAAGGCGGCGGTCTTTTGCCCCTGCAGCCGGTAGGGATTCACGGAGTTGACCAGCGCAACAGGGTAGTGTTCGGTCAATTCGCGGGTCATCGTCAGGCAATCATCGAAGTTACCGTCAACGGCAACAAGATGGGCGCCATGCACAATAGCTTGGGCGAGTTTGCCGGCGGCAATCTTTCCGGCCGGCAGGATCACAGCGCTCTTGAGCCCGGCAGCAACGGCGTAGGCCGCAGCCGAGGCAGAGGTGTTGCCCGTTGAAGCACAGGCCACGATCTTCGTATCCGATTGAAGGACCTTCGAAATCGCGGTTGTCATGCCGCGATCCTTGAACGAACCCGTAGGGTTCATTCCCTCCACCTTCACGTACACGCGAGCGCCCGTGCGCTCATCCAAAGCCCGCGCATGCACGAGTGGAGTGCCACCCTCCCCCAAGCTCACGATTGGGTCAGATTCTCCAAAGGGCAATCGGTCACGGTACTCGGGGATAACTCCCTGCCACTGATGAGCCATCAGGCCTCCTCTACTCGCATGACGCGCCGAATACCGGCCACGTACCGCGATTCTTCCAGCTGAGCGGTTGTCTGTTGTAGCGCGGCGTAGGGTGCCGCGTGCGTTGTGACGGTCAGGTGACACACGGCCCGGCCCGGCAGTCCGTCCTCACCCTGAAGCACCCTCTCGTGCTCCTGCCCCACGGCGCTGATCGACACACCGTTGCGGGCGAAGATTCCGCTTACTTCCGTCAAGACGCCCACGGTATCATCGACGGCCAGTTCCACCTGATACCGCGAAACGCTTTCTTCGATGGGCAAGACGGGAAGGTCAGCGTAGATGAGCTCTCGTGGGGCGTGCCCGCCCTCCACAATGTGGCTTGCCGCCGCCACGGCGTCCGACAACACGGCGGAGGCGGTGGGAGCCCCACCTGCTCCGCGCCCATAGAACATCAGGCGATCTGCTGCTTCCGCTTCGATGACAACCGCGTTAAACGGCCCGTGCACGCTAGCCAACGGGTGTGAATTCGGGATAAGCATCGGGGCAACCGTTGCTTCAATACCCGTTTCCCGGCGTTTGGCCGAAGCGATCAGTTTAATCACGTAGCCGGCCCGTGTGGCCGCGGAAATGTCCTCAGCCGTGACTGAACGGATGCCCTCGACGTGCACCTGATCCATCGCAACGCGAGAATGGAACGCCAGCGAGGCCAAGATTGCGCACTTAGCAGCCGCATCGAAGCCATCCACATCGGCGGTAGGATCTGCCTCCGCAAATCCGAGCCGCTGGGCTTCAGCCAGAACCCCATCGAAGTCCAGGCCCTTGGTTGTCATCTCATCAAGAATGTAATTGGTGGTGCCGTTGACGATCCCCAGAACGGCCGTGATGCGATCGCCCGCAAGAGATTCACGCAGCCCGTAAACCACAGGAACCGCGCCGGCCACCGCCGCCTCATAGTACAAATCCACATCCGCCCGCGCGGCCGCCTCGTACAGTTCGGGGCCGTGGGCCGCTAGGAGTGCCTTGTTTCCTGTAACAACGGAAGCTCCGTGTTCAAAGGCTTCCAAGATATAGCTGCGGGCCGGCTCAATACCGCCGATGAGCTCCACAACAATATTGGCACCAGCTATCAACTCGGATACATCCGTGGTGAGCAGCGTTCGGTCAATTGCTGGATCGCGAGGCGCATCAATATCGCGAACCGCAATACCCGTCAGATGCAGCCACGCACCCGCCCGGGCCGTGAGATCTGCCGCTTGCTCATCCAGCAAGCGAGCTACCTGAGTACCTACAGTGCCACATCCAAGAAGGGCAACTTTCACGTCTTCCACGGATTCTCCTTTCAGATGCCCCAAGCGTACTGGGCACAAGCGATCGGCCGGGAGGATGTCCACCACAAAAAGTGGGAGGATGTCCATGGCAAGCCTCATGGCATCGCACTTTGTCCAATTCGAGCCATCCGGGACCAAAGCACGGTGATAAATGTGGCAAAGGTTATAGATTGGCTGTAAGCAAGCAGCGATTCGACGAGGAGGGGCTGACCATGGCATTTGCAAATCTTGACGGCGTTACTTTAGGTAAAGACCATCCCAAAATCATTACTCCTATCACTCCAAGAACTCTTGAGGACCTTGAGAAGCAAGCCTTGGAGCTAGGCGGCCAGAAGCTCGAGGATCACAAGGGACGCGAACTCGCATGGGAAACCAATGGACTCGAGGGTTCGGCACCTCAGTTCATTTCCGACATCGTGGAATGGCGCATCGATTGTTATGAACACGCATTAGATCCCAGCGCTATTACCCACGCGGCCGCGATCCTTCGCTCCCGCACACCACTACCCATTCTGGCAACATTCCGCACCACCCCAGAGGGCGGCGAAAAGGATCTAGCTACCGGCCAGTACATTCGGCTTCTCACCACGCTGGCGAACTCCGGGTCAGTGGCCGGCATCGATGTGGAGCTCTCGCGTGGGCGTGAAGTGATCGCCACTGTCCGGCATGCCGCGCATTCGGCAGGTACCAGCGTGGTGGCGTCAGCTCATGATTTCTCGGGTACCCCAAGTTCACGCGCGATCGTGGATACGTTAACGTCGATGGAAGATTCCGGGGCTGACATCGCCAAGTTCGTGTGTATGGCCAACAGTGCCGGCGATACGCTCGCCCTGATGCAGGCCACATGGGACGCGAGCCAGAAGCTCCAGATCCCGATCATCACGGCAGCGATGGGCCCGCTAGGCACCATCTCGCGCGTGGCTGGCGGCCTGTTCGGTTCCTCTGCCACGTTTGCGACGGTTGGCCACGCCTCGGCACCCGGTCAGGTTCCCGCCGCACGCCTCAAGCCGGTCATGGCAACCATCGAGGAATGGGCAGAGGGCAAGTAGCCTCCGAGTAAACGGGACTATCGGGGCAAACGGGCGTATCGGACTTACGCGTCCGCATCCAACGCGAGCAAATCGTCAACGCGCTCGCGGCGAATCAGGACCCGTGCATTGCCGTCCTTGACGGCTACCACGGCGGGGCGCGGGAGCATATTGTAGTTCGATCCCATCGAGCGCCCGTACGCTCCCGTTGCCGGGACGGCCAGTAGGTCCCCGGGGCCAAGGCTGGCCGTGAGAGCCACATCCTTGACCACGATGTCACCGCTTTCACAGTGTTTGCCTACAACGCGTGAGCGCACGTTCTCATCAAGCGGTTCGCGGCTAGCCAGTGTGGCGGTGTAATCCGCGCCGTAGAGGGCCGGCCTCACGTTATCGCTCATCCCGCCATCAACGGACACGTAGCGGCGCGAACCGTCATCCAACTCAACGCTCTTGATCGTTCCCACGGTGTAGATGGTGATTCCCGCTGGCCCGGCGATTGAGCGGCCTGGCTCAATCGACACCTTGGGGGCGGCGAGCCCCGTTTCGGTCACGTGAGTTGTCACCGCACCCGCAAGCGCCGCGGCGTACGTGACGGCTGAGGGAGGAACATCATCGAGCACCGTGTACCGAATCGCGTATCCACCACCAAAATCTATCTCTGGCACCGCCACATCGTAGGTGGCTGCGATCTGCGCGCGCAGATCCAAGATTGCCTTAGCCGCCTCCGTGAACGCATCCAGTGTCAGAATCTGTGATCCGATATGCGAATGCAGCCCCACAAGCTCCAGATGCGGAGCTGCGAGCGCCTCCTCGGCAGCACGCAGCGCACCACCGGTTGAAATGGACAGCCCGAATTTCTGATCCTCGTGCGCTGTGGAGATATATTCGTGACCGCCCGCGTGGATTCCCGTGGTGACCCGTAAGACGATAGGGGCAGTTTGATTTCGTTCGCCCGCCACGGCTTCTACGAGTGCGAGTTCGGCAAGGGAATCGACGACGACGTGGCCCACCCCCGCCTCGAGGGCCAGCTCAATCTCCGCCCGGGACTTATTATTCCCGTGCAGTCCGATCTTTGCTCCCGGTACACCGGCCGCGAGCGCCGTGCGCAGTTCTCCTTCGGAACACGTATCGATACATAGCCCAAGTTCGCCCATCCAACGGGCTACGGCAACGCTCAGGAATGCCTTACCGGCGTAGTAAACCTCTCCGCCCGCAAGCTCACCAAAGGATTCATCAATCGCAGCTTTCCACGCGCCTGCCCTCGCCCTCATATCCGCTTCGTCAATCACGTACAGCGGCGAGCCGAATTGGGCAACAAGATCGGAAGCCGTGACACCACCAATCGTCAATTCTCCGTCCACCCGGCGTGCCGTGATTGGCCAGATGCCGGAGAACGATCCATCCGGTGCGGGGGCGGCTAGGTGTTCCAAGGGCAGCGTCATAGGATTTCCTTTCACGAGTGAGCAATCACTTTTCTCGTGTGAACTCACTACATTCTCTCTGGCGCCGATACTCCTAACAAGTCCAGTCCATTGACCAATACTTGCCGGGTGGCATCGTTCAGCCAGAGGCGGGTGCGATGAAGGTTGGTCACGTCCTCGTCAGCGCGCGGGGTAACGCGGGCCTTGCCGTACCACGTGTGGTAGGAGCCAGCGAGTTCCTCGAGGTACCGGGCCACCCGATGCGGCTCGCGGAGGTTGGCAGCCTGCACCGCAATGTCAGGGAAACGTGCCAATGTTCCAAGCAGTTCAGAATCCGCGGCTTCGAGAAGCTCCGGTGTGAAGCCGTCCTCGCGTGACACTCCGTGTTCAGCGGCATTCCTTGCCACTGCGCATGTGCGCGCATGGGCGTACTGGACGTAGTACACGGGGTTCTCACTGGAGTGGGAGGCCACCAGATCCAGATCGATTTCCAACGTGGTGTCAACGGAAGCGCGCACCAGCGAATACCGTGCGGCGTCCACACCAACGGCGTCCACCAGATCATCCATCGTTACAACGGTACCCGCGCGCTTGGACATCCGGACAGCCTCGCCACCACGCACCAAGTTCACAAGCTGACCGATGAGAATTTCCATGTTCTTCCCGGCACCGGATTGGTCACCAAAGGCGCGTGCCATGGCGTACATCCGGCCAATGTAGCCATGGTGGTCAGCCCCCAACATGTACACGCACTGATCCGCGCCGCGCTCGCGCTTGTCCAAGTAGTAGGCGATATCGGCAGCGAAGTAGGCCTTTTCGCCGTTCGATTTGATGATCACCCGATCCTTGTCATCGCCATAATCGGTGGAGCGCAGCCACAGCGCATCGTCCTTTTCCTCCAAAGCACCCTGCTCGCGCAGCCGATCAATGGCGCGATCAACGGCACCCGATTCGTGAAGCGACTGCTCGTGGAAGTACACGTCAAAATCTGAACGGAACTCGTGGAGAGCTTCCTGAATCTCCTGGAACATCAGCTCAACCCCGCGGGCCCGGAATGCCTCCTGAGCCTCGCTATCGGGAAGCGTTCTGGGATCAGGTTCGCCTGCGGCAACAGCCTGCTCAATCACCGTGTTCGCGATGTCAGCGATGTATTGGCCGCCGTATCCATCCTCTGGCACCTCGCGGCCCTGAGCGCGGGCCAGAAGGGAGGAGGAGAAATGATCGATCTGGTTGCCATGATCATTGAAGTAGTATTCGCGAACTACGTGTGCGCCAGAGTAGGCAAGGATTCGAGCGAGTGAATCGCCAACGGCGGCCCAGCGGGCACCACCAATGTGAATCGGGCCCGTGGGATTAGCAGAAACGTATTCCAGATTCACCGTGTGGCCAGCCGCAGATTCTGAGCGTCCGTAGCCGGCACCCTTTGTGAGGATCGTGCGCGCCAGTTCGCCAGCTGCCCCCGCGGACAAGCGGATGTTGAGGAAGCCAGGCCCGGCAACCTCCACCGAGTCCACTCCGGAAATCTCACGCAGGCGCACGGCGAACAGATCAGCGAAATCGCGTGGCTTCATGCCCGCGCGCTTTGCGAGCTGCATTGCAACGTTCGTGGCCCAATCACCGTGCTCTCGCGAGCGCGGGCGCTCAACCTTTACCTCAGGAAGTTCACCGTCAATCGTGAAGGTGCCATCATCTACCGCGGTCTTGAGCGCTGCCGCAATCGCCTTACCAAGTTCTTCAGGAGTCACGCAGCAGATTCTACGTGTTCACGGCCCACCCAACGAATCGTGCCCATCATGATTCGTCGCATATATCACCTCGCGGCTTTCGCGTGAGCGCACAAGCGCTCGCTTCCAAGCTGCTAGGATATTGCGGTACGCCCCGATAGCTCAGTGGATAGAGCGTCTGCCTCCGGAGCAGAAGGTCGCAGGTTCGAATCCTGTTCGGGGTACCGATGCGAGGCTACAGCTGCACGCCCGTGGTGTAGTACCAGCGCCCGTTCTGCCGCATGAAGCTTGAGCGCTCATGCATAATGCCGCGTTCCATCTTTTGACGCCAATGCGCACGAAACTCCACCGTTGCCGTCTCTCCATGATCCACGTATTCGAGGATAACCAGCCTGCGCCATTGAACATCCGGATCAACCTCGAGTTCTGCCGGACGGTACCGAGAATCCCACGTTTCTAGCAGGTGGTCCGGCAGCCCAAGCGCGAAGGCGCTGTACCGTGAGCGCATGAGTGCCTCGGCGTTGGGAGCATGTTCACCGCGATGATAGGGACCGCAGCACGTGGCATATGTCTTTCCACTTTGACACGGACAAAATGAGGCTTCTGGCAACGGTTTAATGTTCACGGCTTGAGCTCCCAGCAGTGGAGATGAGTGGTAGTTTCTCATCGTATCTGCTTGTCACACGGTAAGTGAAAATCTTGGGGCCAGCCACATTCACTAGCTGCCGTATTCGGCCATCCGTTGGCGCACCGCCGTGGGCTCATCCGTGATCAACCCGTCAACGCCCCACTCAAGGAGCGTATCCACATCAGTCACATCGTTGATCGTCCACGCGTGAACTGCGATTCCCCGACCGTGCGCTGCCGCGATAAACCGCTGGGTCAACACGGGGACCTTCCCATAAAAGAGCGGGACCTGAGCCACATCTACCCCAGCATCCGGCCCGGGCAGCGCCCGAAGGAGGCGCGAACCAGACCGCCCAAGCACTCCAGCCGCTACAACGCGGGCGATCGCTGCCATTCCCATGGACGTCGTGACTCCCGGAAGTACGGACCGAATCCTTCCCAACCGCCGCTCATTGAAGCTCGCTAGGCACACCGAGCGCTGGGCCCGGGTACGGCGCACAGCATCCGTTAACGGTTCCACCACACCATCAGATTTTGCATCGATGTTGAACACGATGTCCGGGAACTGATCAAGAACCTCATCAACTCGCATGAGTCTGTTGCCGGACCCGTCCCGGACTGTGGCAAGCTCCGCCCATGTGTAATCGGAGACTCTGCCTGTAGCGTCGGTTGTTCGATCAAGTTTTGGATCATGGGCCAGTACTGCCACTCCATCGGCCGTGGCATGGGCATCTGTTTCGATGAATGTGAAGCCCGCTTTGCGCATCGCTTCAAAACTGGCGATGGAATTCTCGGGGTATTCGTTTGCGCCACCGCGGTGGGCAATCACGAGAGGCTTTTCGCCTATCGGGTACAGCCTAGACACTGCGGGTTACCTTGCCGCCCAATCCGCTACTCGCAGATTTCGTTGATATCAACGGCCCCTTGTTCGGCAAGGAACTGATCGGGACTCACAAGCGAAGATACGCTATCGGCTGTCCCTAAGGCCGGATCGTGAATCTCGAGGTGCAGGTGAGGACCAGTCGAGTTTCCGTTGGAGCCCACGAGGCCGATTTGCTGGCCGGCGCTCACCTTATCGCCCACGTTAACAAGAACTCCGTGATCCCACATGTGCACGTACCACGACTCGTAGATCTTGCCGTTGATCTCATGTTCCACAACGATGGTATTAGGCGAACGGCCCGCGGTGCTGCCGCCGGCGAAGGTGACAGTGCCATCGGCGATCGCATAGATCGGAGTATCTGACGGTGCGGCGTAATCCTGACCGGCATGGTAGGAAGAACCGCCGAGGATAGGATCAACGCGGGGCCCAAAGCCCGACGTGCGATGATAAACACCGGAATCCAGCGGGAACACCACTGAGGAGGAAGAATCCTGCTCCACGAACGCTGCGCGTAAGCCCTGAGCTCCCTCGGGCTCACACTGGGAGGCAGCCGCGTTACCGCTGCTGGCCTGCTCGCTCATCGTGGTGGCTTCAGAACGAATCCCCGCATTGGGAGAACCTGCCAGAGCCTCAGGCATGCTGCCTTGCTGAGTAGTCCCGCCAACAATCGACGCGTTCAGCGGCTGCGCTGCCTGTGCAACGTTGCCACCCGGATTTCCCATGCCGAGGAGCGGAACAGCAATGCCGCCAACAGCAAGAGCCGAAACGGTCATTCCCTGAAGCAGATTCTTACGTCCAGACTTCGAAGGCTTGGTTGATTTCCCTGCGCGGTTACCCGGCCTAGATGAGCCGCGGGCCGCACCTGGTTTGCGCGGGGTGAATGAGGCTTCCTGCTTCGCAGAGGAACGTCCAACGACGTGTCCAGACTCCTCCGCCGATGGAGCAGTTGGAACAGAATCTTGCTCACTCGCACGAGTGAAGCCTTGCGCGTCAGAGCCGGCTGCTGCGGCCACGCGCGCACGCTCACGGCGCCTGCGTTCCACACGAGAAAGCTCTTTGCCTTCTTCGATGGCCTCGGATACGGCATCCTGAGATAGAACGTCGGTTTCTACTGGATCAACAACAGGTGGATCAACAAGAACTGGTGCGACTTCGTGAAGCGATGCTTGTTCCAGATGAGCGAGAGCCGCTTGACGGGCTCTCCTACGAGCCGCCCCTTCACGGATCGCCTTGCGCCGTGCCGATTCTTCAGCCATACGGCGCGCAAACTCAATCTGTTCGGGTGTTCGGTCCGCCAGCAACATCTCATGCCTGCGAGATTCACGAGTCTCGTTAATGACCTTCACACCCTTTCCTTGCTTCTGTCCGGATCAACTATTACAAAATGATAACGGAGGCTACCGAGTTGCGATACATCATTGCGCATCTAGGATCGCCACATCGTCTCAAACCACTGGAATACCAACGTTTTCTCTTATCATTACACCCGTCACATTTTGTAACGTGACCGTTATCTGAATTGCGTCAGGTATCTGCCATGCCTGAAATGCCACGCAATTCCGCGGCTTCGGCCATCTTCCGTGACTGCACGCCGGCACGAACCCCCGACGCACATTACGCGACCAAAGTCCCGCCACCCATCACTCACGGCGTGAGACACGACACGAAGAGCCGCCTATGGATACCTGCGCCCATCACGCTGCATGGAATCGCGGACTTCGCCTACGAGTTCTTCAAGAATGTCCTCCATGAAAACGATGCCGATAATCGCCCCGTCTGACAGGACGCTAGCCACGTGGGTACGCGAGCCCTGCATCGCGGCAAGCACATCCTCCACCTCATCCTCTGGCTTGACGCCCACGAGGCGGCGGATCCGCCAATCGCCCAGCGGTTCATCGCGTTGATTCTCCGGAATGTTGAGGATGTCCTTCATATGTATGTAACCGAGGATCTTCCCGCCGTCGTCGCCCCTCATCCCCGAATCGGACTGGCCCCCATCGCGTACGAGGAACCGAGAAAACCCCGTCACGGCCACGGCCCGCTCGATCTGCCCGGCGCTCACGGGCAACTCGACCCCCGCAACATCCTCAACTGGCACCATCACCTCGCGGGCGTTGTGATCTGAGAACTCGAGCGCTCCGGTAATGAGCCCCTGATCGTCGCGCAGAACACCCGCGGCCTCCGAGGCGGCCACGATGGAGGCAACCTCACTGGCCGTGAAAGCCGAATTGACTTCATCCTTGGGCTGGATGCCAAGTATGCGAACAACGGCGAGCGAACACCAGTTGAGGACGGCGATGATCGGATAGAACACCTTCTCAAATAGGAGCAGCGCTGGTAGCAACTTGAGGGCGGATTTCTCCGGGTGAGTGACCGAGATATTCTTCGGCACCATCTCTCCCAGTACCACGTGTAGTCCCACCACAAGCAGGAGCGCCACAACGAAGGCAATCCCGTGAACAATGGCAGGTGCCAGCCCCACCGCCTCAAGAGGTACCTCGATAAGGCGCGCGATCGCCGGTTCCGCCATCACTCCCAAACCTACAGAGCAGAGCGTGACGCCCAGCTGGGAGGCGGCCAGCATCCGCGACAGGTGCTCGATGGACCACAGCGCCTTTTTAGCCGCACCAGATTCCTTGACAAGAGGTTCGATCCTCGAGCTGCGCGAACCCGTCAGTGCGAACTCGGAGGCCACGAAGAAGGCGTTGAGTGCCAGAAGGAGGACGGTCAGAAGGAGGGCAACGGGTGTACTCATTCGCTTACCCCAGACTCGATGCGTACGCGCTCAATCCGGAGCCCATCCATCGCCTCGACATGTAAGAGCGTGTCCCCAACTACAACCGCATCACCCGGAGCCGGCATCCTATCGAGGCGGTACATGATGAAGCCGCCCAACGTTTCGTAGGGGCCATCCTCGGGAATCTCAGCACCACAGGTTCTGGCAACCTCATCCGGACGGAGCGACCCAGAAACGGTCCAGCTTCCATCCGCACTCCGGAAAGCGGAGGCCGCTCGGGGATCGTGTTCATCGGCCACCTCCCCCACGATTTCTTCCACAACATCTTCGAGGGTCACAATCCCGGAGGTTCCACCGTATTCATCAACAACTAGCGCCATTTGCTGGCCCTGATCACGCAACTCCACAAGGAGTTCGGCAAGCTTCATTGTTTCGGGCACCTGCGGGGCCTGTGACATAAGCGAGGAGCTTGTCACTTGTACTTCACCGCGCCGCTCGAAGGGGATCGCAATGGCGCGGCGTAAATTCGCAATTCCTCGCACGTTATCCGCATTCTCCCCAATAACGGGAAAGCGGGAGTAACCCGTGCTTCGCGCTGCGGCAACAACATCGCCAGCGCTTGCCGTGTCCGCAAGCATCTCCATGCGGACGCGATCAGTCATCACATCCACCGCCGTGAGGTCACCAACGCCGATCGACCGGCTCACAAGCTGTGCTGTATCGGCGTCCAGCGTGCCTGCCTCAGCCGAACGGCGCACGAGGGCACGCAACTCGCTGGCTGATCGTGCTCCCGAGAGTTCGTCCGCCGGCTCTATCCCCACCTTGCGGAGCAGCCAGTTTGCGCAGCCGTTCAACACCACGATGATCGGCTTGAACACCGTAGTGAACAGCCTCAGGGGCGCCGAAACCTTAGCTGCCGCGGCAAGCGGATCAGCGAGAGACATGTTCTTGGGAACCAGTTCCCCAAACAACATGGAGAAGAGATTGACGAAAGTAAAGGCGATGGCAGCGGCCAGCGCAACGGACGCCGCCCGCGCCACACCAGCCGATTCCAGAGGTACCTCGAGCAGGCGCGCCAGCGGATCTTGAGCAACGTAGCCCAGCAGAACCGTGGTGAGGGTGATACCCACTTGGCAGGAGGAGAGTTGCAGAGACAAGTTGTGGAGGGCTCGTTTGACGGAGGCCGCCCGTGAATCCTGTGCCGCCGCCGCGGACACGGCTGCCGGATCTAAAGCTACGAGCGAAAACTCTGCAGCAACGAACACGGCGGTGCCAAATGTGAGCACTACCCCAAGGAGGAGGAGAAATATGTCCATCATCGAAGATAACGTGATGCTAAAGCCATAATGAAGCCATTTTAGTTGCCCGCTTCTGAATGTCCATAAGAATAACCGGCATCACCTTTTACTGCCCCCATAATGCCGAACGGCCCGAGAACCGATGTGACCTCCACCCCGCACCGTCCACGTTCTGCTTTCAACTATGAATGTGGGACGAACGTCACGTATGGTAGTGGTGTTCATCCCACCCGTAGACGAGGCGACAGTGACACAGCAGAAGCCCGAGGATTTCGGCGCAAATCAAGGTTTTATTGAGAATCTGTACAAAGAGTACCTTGCTGATCGAACGAAGGTAGAGCCGCAGTGGCGCGAGCTTTTCCGCCGCTGGGAAGATGAGGGCCACGAGGTCACGGCCACCTCCGCTCAGTCTCCCGCGAAGCCCGATCCGCAAACCACTCAGGCACAAATCAGCGTGCATTCCACGTCTGATTCGCGCCTCGAATCCGCATCGGTTTCCACTGAACGCGCGGACCTTCCGCCAGCACCTCGCGCAGCATCTCAGCCCGCGCTTACCCCCTACGCCAAGCGCTACCAGCAGGCCCCATCAACCGAACCGATCGCCGGGGATGAGACGGAGCGCCTGAAGGGCGTGGCCAAGTCCGTTGCGAAGAACATGGACCAGTCCCTTTCGGTCCCCACGGCCACCTCGTTCCGCAACATCCCAGCGAAGATTATGTTCGATAATCGAGCACTCATCAACGATTACCTGAAGGCCACTCGCGGCGGCAAAGTCTCCTTCACACACCTCGTGGGTTATGCCCTCGTGGAGTCACTGGTGGAGATGCCCGATATGAACAACAGCTACACGCTGGTGGACGGCAAGCCTTCGGTGTTCCACCCCCAGCATGTGAACTTCGGCCTAGCCATCGATGTCAAGAAGCCGGACGGTTCACGTTCGCTCGTGGTTCCCTCCATCAAGGGCGCCGAACTCCAAACGTTTGATCAGTTCCTCGCCTCCTATGAGGATCTTGTGCACCGATCCCGTGACAACAAGCTGACGATTGAGGACTATCAGGGTGCCACCGTGTCTCTGACCAATCCTGGAGGCATCGGCACCACACAATCGGTCCCCCGCTTGATGACTGGGCAGGGCCTGATCGTAGGTGTTGGTTCGATGGTGTACCCCTCAGAATTCGCCGGCTCCTCCGATCGCGCGCTGGCCCGCTTGGGCGTATCGAAAACCGTCACGATCACCTCCACATACGATCACCGCATCATTCAAGGCGCCGCTTCCGGCGAATTCCTGCGCATCATGGAGCAGAAGCTCCTGGGATTAGACGGCTTCTACGAGAGAGTATTTAACTCCCTGCACGTACCGGCTTCCCCTTACGTGTGGGAGCGAGACGTGGAATATGACGTCACGCGCGAGCTGGACCGCCCTGCCCGCATCGCACGGCTCATCCATTCCTACCGTTCGCGCGGCCACCTGATCGCCGATCTGGATCCACTGGCGTTCCGCCCCCTGCGCCACCCCGATCTCACTCTTGCCAGCTACGGCCTCACCGTGTGGGACTTGGACCGCGAGTTTCCCACCGGCGATTTTTCCGAAAGCCATTCGCTGACGCTGCGGGAGATGCTTCGCCGCCTCCAGCGCGCCTATTGTTCCACGGCGGGCTACGAGTACATGCACATCTCCGATCCGGCTCAGCGCCGCTGGTTCCAGCAGCATTTGGAGTTTGATCGCGATCCGATTCGCCCCGAGGAGCAGTACCACATCCTGTCCAAGCTGAATGAGGCCGAAGCCTTCGAGAGCTTCCTGCACACCAAGTTCCTTGGGCAGAAGCGCTTTTCGCTTGAGGGCGGGGAATCGCTTATCCCGGCCCTCGATGAGATTCTGCGCCACGCGGCCGAAGATGGGCTGCCCGATGTGGCCATCTCCATGGCCCACCGCGGCCGCCTCAACGTGCTGACCAATATCGCCGGCAAGTCCTACAAGCAGATCTTTACCGAGTTTGACGGCATCGTGGATCCGCGGACCGTTCAGGGCTCGGGCGATGTGAAGTACCATCTGGGAACCGAGGGAACCTACACCGCCCCGAATGGCGATCAGACCTCCGTATATTTGGCGGCCAACCCCTCCCATCTTGAGGCTGCCGATGGAGTTCTCGAAGGAATCGTCCGCGCCAAACAGGACCGCCAAGATCTGGGGTCCGAAGGATACGCGGTTCTCCCGATTCTCATCCACGGGGACGCGGCCTTCGCCGGGCAAGGGGTGGTGGCCGAAACGCTCAACCTCTCCCAGCTACGCGGCTACAAGACAGGCGGCACGCTCCACATCATCGTCAATAACCAGATCGGTTTCACCACCGCCCCGGTTGCTGGCCGCTCCTCCAACTACGCCACAGATATTGCCAAGGGCCTTCAGCTGCCCATCTTCCACGTGAACGGGGACGATCCGGAGGCCGTGGTACGAGTGGCCAAGCTCGCCTACGAGTACCGCCAAGAGTTCCACAAGGACGTCATTATTGACATGGTGTGCTACCGGCGCCGCGGCCACAATGAGGGCGACGATCCCTCCATGACCCAGCCCGTCATGTACGCCTTGGTCGATTCCAAGCGCACCACCCGCCACCTTTACCGTGAATCCCTGATCGGCCGCCGGCACCTCACGGCGGAGCAGGCAGCCGAATCGGAACGCTCCTATCAGGCGGCCCTAGAAAACGCCTTCACTCAGGTGCGCGAAGCAGAAGCAGAATTGGACAAGGGGAATCAAGAAGCCATCCAAGGCCTCGAACTTCCCGCCTCCCAGCAGGAGGATGCCGGCACTCTCGTGGGCTGGACCTCCGCAACAACAAACCAGATCATCTCCCGCATCGGGCAGGCGCATCTGCAGGTTCCCGCTGGCTTTACCCAGCATCCAAAGATTGCCCAGCTGTTCGAGCGCCGCGCCAAGATGAGCCGCGAAGGCAACATCGATTGGGCGTTCGGGGAACTCTTGGCGTTCGGCTCCCTTCTCATCGAGGGACTGCCGGTTCGCATGTCCGGTCAGGACGTACGCCGCGGAACCTTCGTTCAGCGCCACGCCACCGTGCACGATCACACTACCGGTGAAGAATGGACCCCACTCACCGCGCTGACGGAAGATCAGGCCAAGTTCTGGATCTACGATTCGGCACTGTCCGAGTACTCGGTGATGGCGTTCGAATACGGATACTCCGTGGAGCGCCCTGACGCCCTCGTGGTGTGGGAAGCCCAGTTCGGCGATTTCGCTAACGGCGCCCAAACTGTTATCGATGAGTTCGTCTCCTCCGCGGAACAGAAGTGGGGCCAACGCAGCTCTCTCGTGCTCATGCTTCCGCACGGCTTCGAGGGGCAGGGCCCAGATCATTCCTCGGCCCGAATCGAGCGCTACCTGCAACTGTGCGCCCAGAACAACATGTGGGTGTGCCAGCCGTCCACCCCGGCCAATCACTTCCACATGCTCCGCGTGCAGGCCTATGCCCGGCCGCGCCACCCCCTCGTGGCGCTCACGCCCAAGCAGCTGTTGCGCCGCCGCGGCGCCGTTTCCTCCATCGAGGACTTCACCACGAGAGGCTTCCAGCCCGTCATTACCGAGGTGGATGCCTCCATCGCGAACGTGAACCGCGTTCTCCTGTGCTCTGGGCGCATCTACTACGATCTTCTGGATCAGCGCACGCGCAACGGCGATACCACCACGGCGATCGTGCGCATCGAGCAGCTCTACCCCCATCCCATCGGCGAACTGCGCGAGGCACTGTCGCGCTACCCCGGCGCCGAGATCTACTGGGTTCAGGACGAACCCGAGAATCAGGGTCCGTGGCAGCACCTGTACCTCAACCTATTCCGCAAGCTGGGGATCGATCCCACGCCCGTTTGCCGCGAGCCCGCCGCATCGCCTTCTACTGGCCGCGGTAAGGAACACACCACCCAAAATCAGGAGATCCTTTCGCAAGCGTTCGCTCGTTGACGGCCGTCGTCGTCGTTATTATTTTTTTTCGACGACGACGAATCCCTCCCAACCCCTCCGCAGCCATGAGGTAAATCGCACCGGGTTTCCCTTGGAACAACGCGCCAAACTCGCTAGAGTAATTCGGCTTGATCCAATGCGAAACGATAGAGGTGAGGAAGCGATACAGTCCCGCGTGGCGACGATTCGGAAAACAACGGATGCCGTCAAGGAACCCAGCACAAAACGCCGGTGGGCAGCTCTCGTGGTGCTGATGCTGCCGGTTCTGCTTGTTTCGGTGGACGGTACTGCACTGTCCTTCGCGGTACCCGTGCTATCCACGGCGCTGAACCCCACAGGATCGCAACTTCTGTGGATCGTGGACGTGTATCCGCTGGTTCTCGCGGGGCTTTTGGTGCCCATGGGAAGCTCTGGGGATCGGTTCGGGAGGCGCCGGCTGCTCCTGATCGGAGCCACGGGCTTCACCATCGTGTCAGCAGCGGCAGCCTTTGCCACGAGCCCTGCGCTCCTCATCGCGGCGCGCGCCGTCATGGGCTTCTTCGGCGCGATGCTCATGCCGTCCACTCTTTCCTTGATTCGGAACATCTTCACCGTTCCGCGCGAACGGCGTACCGCCATTGCCGTATGGGCTGCTGGTTTCTCTGGCGGGGCCGCTCTAGGCCCGATCGCCGGTGGTTTCCTTCTTGAGCATTTCTACTGGGGTTCGATCTTCCTGCTCGCGGTTCCCGTGCTGGTGCCCTTCCTGATTCTTGCGCCGCTTCTGGTGCCCGAATCCAAGGATCCCAACCCCGGGCGCATCGATCCCGTCAGTATCGTGTTGGTGCTGGCCACCATGGTGCCGCTCGTGTATTCGATCAAAACGTTCACCCACCACGGGATGTCCGTGCCGCTGACGCTGCTGCTCGCGCTGGCGCTTGTGGCTGGCGGGCTTTTCGTGCGGCGTCAGCTCACCGAATCCATCCCTATGTTGGATGTTCGGCTGTTCACCAACCCGGTGTTTTCCGGGGCTGTCAGTGTGAACCTGCTCAGCATCTTCTCGCAGGCCGGGTTCCTGTACTTCGTGTCCCAACACTTGCAGCTGGTGAGCGGGCTCAGTCCCATGACGGCTGGCATGTACCTCATTCCGGGGCTGATCTTGACGATCGTTTCCGGGCTGGCCATCGTTCCCATCGTCCAGCACATTCGGCCAGGATACGCCGTTGCCATTGGCCTGCTGTGCAACGCTGCGGCGTTCGCGATGGTGGCCTACGCGGGGCCCGCCGGGTGGGATCTTGGGCTTGTCATTGCCTTCGGCGTACTGGGGATCGGCGTTGGGGCGGCAGAGACCATCTCCAACGATCTCATTCTGGGAGCCGTACCCGCCCACAAGGCCGGTGCCGCCTCAGCGATTTCTGAGACGGCGTACGAAACCGGCGCCGTGTTGGGGACCGCCGTACTGGGGTCCATCCTCAACGCGGCCTACCGTTCCCACGTCACCATCCCGGAATCCCTCACCGCCGCTCAGGCAAACACCGCGAAGGAAACACTCGGTGGTGCCACCAAGCTTGCCGAGGGGCTCGATACCGGGACGGCGAACACCCTCCTCGAATCCGCGCATAGCGCCTTCGATTCCGGCGTTCTCATCACCAGCAGCATTGGCGTTGTGTTCATGTTGATCGCATCATTCATTGCATTGAGGACACTGAGAACCGCGCGGGCTTAGTGCGCCATTCCGTCTCGCTTCACACATCCGGCCAGTTTTTCTGCCAAAGTAGTGGTGTGAGTACGCCCGAAATCCGCATCCTGTTCGTTGGGGATGAGCTTGTTGCCGGCCAAGGTGACGCCCGCGCCCTTGGCTGGACCGGCCGCGTCATGGCGAGGACTGCAAGTAAACCCCCTACCCTAGCCATGGAACTCGCGGTGCCCGGAGAAAACACATCCTCTCTGGCACGGCGCTGGCAAGAGGAAGTCCAGCGGCGGATCGATCCGGAAGTGGATTGCCGGCTGGTCATCGGGCTGGGCTCTCACGATCTGGATACTGGGCAAACCTTGGCGCGCGCACGCCTTCACTTGGCCAATCTCCTCGATTCCGCCGAGCGCATGCGGCTGCAAACCTTCGTGGTGGGGCCGCCTCCGCGCCGCGATGTGGCCCCAAAGATCCAAGCCGATCTCTCCAAAGCGTTCTCCGACGTGTGCGAGCGGCGGCTCATCCCCTACGTTGATACGTTCACCCCGCTCATCCAGCACGAGCAGTGGAACACGGACATGACCATTTCCGATGGGTATGCCCCGCGGCAGGCCGGCTATGGGCTCATGGCGTGGCTAGTTCTGCACAATGGGTGGAATCAGTGGCTTGGGGTGCCCGGCGCCTCGTAGGTAGGTTCCGGTCTCACACCGGTCTCACAGAGCGATGGTCCCATGCTCGTGCTCAAGCAGCGAGTTATCTTAGGACTGAGCTGGCTTTGGCGAGCTCCTTTCACCTTGTCCCCTTTGCACCGAAACTGGTAATTCTCCACTATGAGTTCCCGCGAATCGTCCGCCACTAATCAGCAACGTGGCAGCGCCGATGCCCCCACACCTATCGAAAACAAACCAGCCCCGGAAGAATCCGGGCTGGAACGCGGGCTCAAGATGCGGCACATCCGCTTCATTGCTTTGGGATCGGCGATCGGTACCGGGCTCTTCTACGGATCGGCCGCCGCCATTCAAACTGCCGGTCCTATCGTGCTTCTGGCCTACATCCTGTCCGGCGCTGCCGTGTTCTGGGTGATGCGAGCGCTCGGAGAAATGGCGATTCGCCACCCCGTCTCCGGGTCATTCGCCAAGTACGCCACTGATTACCTCGGGCCGTTTGCCGGGTTCATCACCGGCTGGACGTTCGTTTTTGAAATGGTCACCGTTGCCATTGCGGATGTGACGGCGTTTGCCGTGTATATGGGCTTCTGGTTCCCCGGTGCTCCTAAATGGATTTGGGTATGTGCCGTTATCCTGTTTATTGCGGCCATCAATACCCGGCATGTTCGCGTGTTCGGTGAGCTCGAGTTCTGGCTGAGCCTCATCAAGGTGACGGCGATCATCGCCATGATCGCTGGCGGAATTGCGCTGCTTGTCGTGGGGGTGTCCATCTCCGATGGTTCAGCAAGCGGTGTGAGTAACCTCTGGACGAACGGCGGGATAGCTCCCAACGGCATCGCCGGTTTTCTCGCATGCTTCACCGTTGTTGTCTTTTCGTTCGGAGGCGTGGAAACCATCGGGATTACGGCCGGCGAAGCCACCGATCCCAACTCCTCCATACCGAAGGCCATCAACACTGTACCCTTCAGAATCCTTCTGTTCTACGTGGGTACGCTGGCCGTCATCATGATGCTGGCGCCGTGGACTAGCATCACCGGCGATGCGAGCCCGTTCGTGCAAATCTTCGACGCCCTTGGCATTCCCGCCGCCGCTTCCATCCTCAACATCGTGGTGATCACCGCCGCAGTGTCCGCCATCAACGCAGATACGTTCAGCGCCGGGCGAATCCTCTACGGTCTGGCCCGCGATGGTCATGCTCCGAAGGTCTTCACCCGCGTCTCGCGCAACGGCATCCCGTGGATGGCCGTTGCCGTCATGTGTGGTGCCCTCGGTATCGGCGCCGTCCTCAATGCCGTCATGCCCGATGACGTTTTCGCGATTGCCGCCGCCTTGGTCACCTTCGCAACCGTCTGGACCTGGCTCATGATTCTTGCCTCGCACATCGCGATGCGCCGGAAAATGAGCAAGGAAGAAGTCCAAGCCGCCCGTTACCGCGTCCCATGGTGGCCAGTCGGTCCGGCCCTCGCCGTTGCCTTCATGGTGATGGTGATTATCCTGCTGGCGTGGTTCCCATCCTCACGTATCGCCATCACCGTGGGGATCGCATGGCTGGCGATTCTCTCGTTCACCTACCTGATGAAGCTGAAGAGGCCGCAGGCAGCTGTGTAGGGGCAGGGGCGTATGGCCCCCTTCTTTTCCCGCGGCACTCAGTCCAAAAAAAATCGGGCCCGGAATACCGGACCCGATTCGTCTCATGCGTTTGGGCGCTTACCGTGATTGGCGGCCTTGCCGGCACGAGAGCGGCGCTTACGTCCTCGCCTGCTCATGTGTTCCTCCTCTGATAGGTGCCTCCCAATGGAAAGCGACAAAAGTCAAGTGTAGCAACATCAATTCCGAGCTACCTTATCGAACCGATTATTAAGGCCAATCGCACATCATGCACGCATGGAAACCGCTACGAAGTGGTGGTTACGAAGTGGTGGTCCTAAACACGGAAATCTGGCTTGAGATCTTCTCCCGCAGAGTACTGGGGGCTGATTCGCAGCAGGAACGCTTGACGATTTCTCTCACGTGCACTTCGGCTTCGGCCAGCTCGTTGCAGTGCGGGCAGGTTTCGGCATGGGATCGAAGCCGGGCCTCTTGTTCCTTGGGCATCTGCTCATCCAAGAGTTCAAAGAGGTGATCGGATACTTCCGAACACGTACACTCCCCGGTGCCCGCCTCAAGTTTCTCTTCGAGCTCCGTTGCGAGCTGATCGCTAGTGAGCGTTTCCTTCTCGCTCATTCTTTTTCCTTCCCATAGCCGAGGTCACGCGCATAATCGGCGAGGAGTTCGCGCAGCTGGCGGCGTCCCCTGTGTAGGCGTGACATAACAGTTCCGATCGGCGTATCCATGATGTCGGCAATCTCCTGATAGGAGAAACCTTCAACATCCGCCAAATACACGGCAAGCCGGCGATCTTCAGGAAGCTTGGCAAGGGCATCGCGAATCTCGGAATCTGGCAGATTCTCGATCGCTTGCGCCTCGGCAGATTCCAGCCCACTGGACTGGTGTGTTGCTGCCTCGTATTCCTGCCAGTCCTCTGCCTCAGCAGCGTCTGCTTTCTTAGGCTGGCGCTGCGCCTTCCGATAATTGGAAATGAAGGTGTTGTTGAGGATCCGGTACAACCATGCCTTCAGGTTGGTGCCGGGCGTGTACTGGTGGAAAGCGGCGAATGCCTTTGCGTAGGTGTCCTGAACTAGATCTTCGGCATCCTGTGGATTTCGCGTTAGGCGCATAGCTGCACCATAGAGCTGATCAAGATAGGGCATGGCGTCACGCTGAAAGCGCTGGCCGCGCTCACTATCACTCTCAACCTGTGCAGGCTCTTGTGTTTCAGTGCTCATCAACATCTAGGGTAGCCGGTCTGTCTCGTTCACATACATAACGCAAGCACAGTTCAATCAATTCCACTCACTTTGAGTTGATTTGTGGTTATTAGGCGACATTTTCCGAAGTTTGCGGTAGTAATGGAATATGAGTATTTTGCGCGCACTTGCACGTCCACTACTGGCAACACCGTTTGCTGCTTCAGGGGTAGACGCACTCGTCAGACCCGCGGGCCATCGTGAGCGGGCGCGCGTATTGGAACCTGTAGCCGAAAAGGCTGGCCTCGAACTCACCGATCGCAATCTCGATCTTGCCACTCGCGCCATCGGCCTCACCCAAATCGTGAGTGCCGCGGGATTGGCCACGGGAAAGTTCCCGCGAGCCTGCGCTGGCGTCTTGGCTGCCATTCACATCCCACTCGCCCTCGCGAACAACCCCGTGTGGCTTCACACGGGTGATGAACGGCGCGAGGATCTCAAGGGCCTGGCAACCTCTGCTGGCCTCATCGGAGGCGCTGGGCTGGCCGCCGCCGATCTTGCAGGAAAGCCCTCCCTATCGTGGCGCCGCAACAATCGCGCCGCCACCCGCCACGAGGTTCGCGCCGCCCGCGAAAAGGAACGCGCCGCGAGCGCCAGCAAGCTCGCGAAGCTTGAGGAGCGCAACCGCGCCCTCGCCGCCAAGGCAAAGGGAAACCTCCCGTGAGTACGCCGGATTCATCCGGACAAAACCTCGCGTGGCCCGCACCCTTCCACGCGGAGCCACTGAACGCATCGGTTCGTATCCCCGGCTCGAAGTCTCTGACCAACAGGTTCATCGTGCTGGCTGCGCTGGGCGATCAACCCTCGGTTATCCGCGAGCCGCTCGTAGCCCGCGATACGATCCTCATGGCACGTGCCTTGGAGTCCATGGGAACGGGTCTGGAGTTTTACGACAATGCGCTGTTCGTTTACCCGGGTCCTCTCAAGGCAGCCTCGATTCACGCTGGCCTAGCCGGCACAATCATGCGGTTCCTGCCCGCAGTTGCCACCATCGCGAAGGGCGATGTCACCATCGATGGTGATGAAGCCGCCCGGGTGCGTCCGATGGACCCGGTGGTCCGCGCAATCAAGCAGCTGGGCGTGGAGATCGATCACGGCACGAATGCGGCCGGCGCAGCCACCCTCCCGGTCACGGTGCACGGCACTGGCACGGTGCGCGGCGGCCAGATCAACATTGATGCCTCAGAATCCTCTCAGTTCATCTCCGCCATGCTGCTGGCCGCCCCGCGCATGGCTGGCGGCCTCGAGCTGCGGCACACCGGCGGCACCGTCCCCTCCACACCTCATCTGGATATGACGGTGGACGTGCTGCGCGATGCAGGCATCGAGGTATTCACATTCCCAAGGGACGCCGGCCCCGTCCGCCCGGGCCATCCGGCCGTCCGCTGGCTCGTCCTGCCTGGCATCCCTGATGTTGGCAACGTTGAGGTGGAACCTGACCTGTCCAATGCCGGCCCGTTCCTTGCTGCAGCCATGGTCACTGGCGGATCAATCGAGATTCAGGGCTGGCCCCGCATCACCAAGCAGCCCGGCGATCAGCTCCGCACCATCCTTGCGAACATGGGCGCCTCAGTGGCGATGATGGCCGGGCGCCTGCAGGTCACGGGCCCCGATGAGATCCAGCCGATCAATCTGGACATGCACGATGTGGGCGAGCTGGTCCCCACAATCGCCGCCATCGCAGCCTTTGCCACCGGCACCTCCGTGATCCGCAACATCGGCCAGCTCCGCGGCCACGAAACGGACCGCCTGAACGCACTCACAACCGAGTTCGAACGGCTCGGCGGCAAGGCGTGGACCGCCGGGGATGATCTGTTCATCGAACCCTGCCCGCTCCACGGCGCCACGCTCCACACCTACGAGGATCACCGGATGGCAACGTTTGCCGCCATCATCGGACTTCGCGTTCCGGACGTCCACATCCAGAACATTGATACCACGGCCAAAACCCTGCCCCAGTTCCCGCAGATGTGGGCTGATTTGGCGGACGGCATCCCGGTGGTGCGCGCCGAAACGGCCAGTCTCCGGCTCGCTGGCGATGGGACAGGCGTTTGACGCGCGATATCGGAACGGATGATCCGCGCGTGCGGGTTCGTCCCGGCCGCGCCTCACGCCCCCGCACGAAGATCCGCCCGGACTATTCGGATCGTCCGCTCGCTCAGGTGATCACAGTAGATCGTGGCCGGTTCCGCCTCATCATGGAGGAGAACGGCATTGAGGTGAACGCTGTCAAGGCCCGCGAGCTTGGCCGCCGCGCCTTGGTTGTGGGCGATCGTGTGCGCGTGACAGGGGATATTTCTGGCGCGAAGGATACGTTGGCGCGCGTCGTCGTCGTCGAAAAAAGAACGTCCGAACTGCGCCGATCCACTGAAGAGGGCGATGGCCGCGATCGCGTGGTGGTTGCCAACGCGGATCAGCTCGCGGTGGTTGCTGCCCTCGCCGATCCGGGTCCTAAGCCGGGTATGATCGATCGCTGCCTCGTGGCCGCCTACGTGGCCGGCATGGACGCTCTGCTCGTCCTCACGAAGGGCGATTTGGCGGGACCGGAGGATCTGGTGGCCCGGTATGCTCCGCTCGGCCTCCCGTTCTACGTCACGTCACTTCCGGATGTTTTCGACGACGGCGAATCCTCCCCCGCCACCTCCCCCCAGCCGGATAACTCGGTCTCTCTGGAGCTTCGCGAGGCCCTGACTGAACACGAAACCGTGCTTGTTGGCCACTCGGGGGTTGGAAAATCAACGCTCATCAATGCACTGGTTCCGCAGGCAAATCGCACAACCGGGCACGTCAATGAGGTGACGGGCAAGGGCCGCCACACCTCAACCTCCGCCGTATCGTTTGGCCTGCCTGAGGGTGGGCGCATTATCGATACTCCCGGCATTCGCAGTTTTGGGCTGGCACATGTGGGTGCCGCCGATCTCCTAGCCTCCTTTTCGGACCTCAACGCGATCGCGGATGATTGCCCGCGCGGCTGCCCGCATACTGAGGGTGCTCTCGAATGTGCGCTGTCCGAGGTGACGGAAGAGCCCACGCTCTCCCGCGTGCAATCCTTCCGGAGGCTTCTGGATTCGATACAAACGGATTGGAGCTCATGATGAGCACACTGGCTGACGATCTACGCGTGGCATTAGATATCGCTGATCGCGTGGATGAACTGACCATGGCCCGTTTCGGGGCCAGCGATCTCGTGGTGGAGGAAAAGCCCGATCTCACGCCCGTCTCGGATGCGGACAAGGCCGCTGAGCAGCTGATCCGTGACACGCTGGCCACAGCCCGCCCCGAAGATGCCGTATATGGCGAGGAGCAGGGCGGCACGCTCTCCCACACTGGCCGGCGATGGATTCTGGATCCGATCGACGGCACCAAGAACTTCGTGCGGGGCGTGCCCGTGTGGGCCACTCTCATCGCCCTAGAAATCGATGGGGAGCTTTCCCTTGGCGTTGTCTCTGCGCCTGCCCTGGCCCGCCGCTGGTGGGGCGCCACAGGGCTTGGTGCCTTCACCTCGTTCGCAGGCGGTAGCCCCCGGGCGATACGGGTCTCGGCGGTCTCGGAGATCGGAAACGCTTCCCTGTCCTACTCCTCCCTCACCGGATGGGAAGAACGTGGGAAGCTTGACTCCTTTACCACGCTGGCCAACACGTGCTGGCGCAGCCGCGCCTACGGTGATTTCTGGAGCTACATGATGGTGGCCGAAGGAACCGTAGATATCGCCGCCGAACCCGAGCTGGAACTCTATGACATGGCGGCTCTGGTTCCCATCGTGCGCGAAGCTGGCGGAACCTTCACCTCACTCGAGGGTGGGAACGGCGCGAGCGGCACCTCGGCCATCGCCAGCAACGGACTACTACACGAAAAGGCGCGGCTGGCTCTGGCCTAGTAACGACGCGCCGCACATCACCCGTCCAAAATTGGTTGCGAACCGGCGAAGCTGCAAGAATACGTTTATGAGTGACGTGCGCGAAGTATTAACCTGGGAAACATTCGGCGAGGCATCTCGAGAGCTAGCAACGGAAGTCTGGGAATCCGGCTTCGAAGCGGACATCATCGTGTGCGTGGCGCGCGGCGGGCTGATTCCCGCCGGGGCGATCGCCTACGCGCTGGAGCAGAAGTCCATGCTGGTCCTCAACGTCGAGTTCTACACGGGCATCGGCACTACCCTGATGGACCCGCGGCTCGTGGACCCGGTTCCGGACAACCACGGCATGAGCGGCAAGAAGATCCTCATCGTTGATGACGTGGCCGATTCGGGCCGCACCCTCGAGTTCGTGCGCGGCATCTGCCAGCAGTACACCGATCAGATCAAGGTAGCCGTGCTGTACGAGAAGCCGCGCTCCACCATCCACTGCGATTACGTGTGGAAGGAAACCGCTGAGTGGATTTCCTTCCCATGGTCCTGCCTGCCCCCGGTCAACGGTGTGGGGAGCAAGGACAACTAGCCTCTCCCGCCGCTGTCAGTCCGACGTCTCCTCCGCAGAACCCTCTGCACCGGCGGATTCGGCAGAGCTGCTAACCGCCGCGACTGCTTCGGAGTGGGCGAGCCACTTGTCCGCTGTGGGGATGGAGCGGACGGCAGGAGATGCGAGTATCACGAGTCCCGCGAGAATGAAGAAGCTGCCCGCGATTGTCATCGCAACCAGCATCGAAAACTGCTGCACAAGGATTCCCATAACGGCAGGCGATATTGCGGCGGCCGTTCCGGCAAGCACGGTTTGTGCGGCACCAATCCTTCCCTGATAGTTGTTGGGGACGGACACCATGGTGACGCCCCCAACGATCGACCCGAGGAGGGGCCGACGAATCCTCCAATCGCAAGAATGATCAGCAACGCAATGAAGGAGGATGAAGCGAGTGCCGCAATAACATTTGTCCCGCCAACCCACACCGCCGCCATCGCCAAGAGCTTCCCAGCTGAGAATCTACGCACCAGTCTGGACACTAGGAACGACCCGATAATTGCCGTGATCGCTTGTCCTGCAACGACTAGACCAATCAATGCCGGTTCAGTACCTCGCGCGCTCAGTCCATAGACGACGGCGAGCGAGGCGCCGCCACCCGCGAATGCCATCACCCAGTTCATCAAGACGAGGCCGCGGACTACCTTGTGGCTGAAGATCCAGCGAATACCGGCACCCGCTTCCTTCCAGATAGAGGGACGTTGCTTTTCCCCGACCTCTTCAGGCTCTCCGTCCAAGCGAACGTTCGGCCTCAGATCAGCCTTAATCTTGACTGCAGAAACCCACTGAGTGAGGTACCCGAGAACCGTCCCAATGAACGCGAGCGGAGCCCACAGCCCGTAGAGCGCTCCGCTCAAGGGTTGCGAAACGAGCTCCAGCATCGAGTCCCGCGACTGGTTCGCCGCCATGGCCTCGGGGAAGCGCTCCTTCCCGGCGATGCGTTTGAGGCAAGCATCCGACGTGCCAGCGAGCATCCCTGCCCGCACCCCAATGAGCACCGCAACCACAATGAGAATCCACGACGGCAGAGAGTTCGCGGCCGCAATCACAGCGATGATTCCCCACACGAGTGCGCCGGTCAGCGCATTCCAGATCAGCAGCTTCCTACGGTCATATCGATCAATCATCACGCCAGAAAAGGGCACAAGTAGAACCGCAATCGCCATCGTGATGCTGTCAACGGTCCCGGCAAGAGCACTCGAACCTGTGGTGTGGACGATGAGAAGGGTCAGTGCGAAACTTCCAATGCCAGAGCCCAACGCCACGGTCGTGTCACCGGCAAACCACCAGCGATAGTCTGCGTCTGACCTGAGCTTTGGAAGTGGAATCTCGGCCACTTTGCCGCCTTTTCGCATCTGGTTACAGGCATCCGAATTCGGTGCCCACTTTTCGGTGTTTATCCAGCCTCAGTATTTACCCAATCGGGTCCGATCTAGGGGGACCAAAGTTCCCGCCCCGCCGAAAACCCTCCCCCACTACCTTTCATTCACGGACGCAACAGCCCTACTCCCATCCACGAATAGGCACTTTGCCCATCGTCCGACCACTCTCGATCAGCTCGTGCGCGTGACGCAGCACGCTGGCCGAATCGGGTGTCAGGCTTTCGATGGTCGTCGCTCGAATGCGGCCGTGGGACTCTGTGATTCCTTCGGTAGGTCCGCGAGAATGGAAGGCGAATAGGTGGAGGCGCAGTTATGGTATTTCAGGGTGAAGTACAGTCAGTCGCTGAGTTAATCGATGCTGCCGTCACTGCACCGGCCCCTACGCTGAGCAAGCATGTTGGTATCCATCACACGGCCGCTGACAACGCCGGACTGGGCCAATGACCCGTCACGCCGCACTAAGAACTGGTATCCGGCGGTTCCGATAATCTTCCGTGACGATGCTGACCGGGAAAGCCCCGCCGCTTTCCGAAAGCGCGGCATTCTCATCACCGATCGGTCGCTGGCGCGAGCATAAATTTGGGGAAACAACTCGATCAGAGCCATGTGCTCGCCCTGTTTTAAGAATTGCCCGAACGTCTCGCCAAAGTTGGCGTCTCGGCGCAGTTGTTCGTCGGCGGTAGCCGACCCTGAGGCCCATACCCAAATTATAGCGTTGCGATAGAATGCTGCTCGATCTAGCTGGAGGTGGCATCATGAAGAATCTAGTCGATGCTTTGGTAGCTTTGGGCCGGAATCTCGATCTCACAGATGACGACGTGGATGCCATCGAATCAGTGCGGGATCACACTCCGGCAGCGCCTCTGGAACTGCCATAAACAGGCATGATCGCGGTAGGCGTCTCGGACATCGCGAAGACCAGCTTGTATCAGCGCCCTGTAGCGCAACTGAGCTTGCTCGCCAAAGGCTGCCTGTGACCAGGAAAGAATCCCGGCGAGATCTTCTTTGGCAGATGATGAAATCCGAAGGACGTACTCCATCTACTCGCCTAAAACTTGGCGGCCAATACCATCAACGAACGCGTCGATATCCTCTTCTCGAACATCCACATATCGTCCCGCTGCAATGTCTTGCCATCCGATTTCCGCCGCCTCACGCAGCAATTGCAGTGCTTCGTCTGGTTCGTGCATGAGCGATCACTCCTTTTGCTTGCGCGCCACCCACACGCCAGATGCGGTATCCGATCCCGCCGAGTCTAGCAACACTGAGTCGCCACTTTAAGCGCACCTGTCAACCTTTGTGCCCTGTTCCCAAAGCTGAATCAGTAAGACAATAGATCATCGGCGCCAGTGGTCGAATGTCGTAAGGAGCAGTGGGATGAGTACGTGCAAAACATGCGTGGAGCGAGGTTTGCGCTAAGCGAGTCCCATAACCAGCCAGAACAGGAACTGCTTGACAACTGACGAGCACTAGCTCCCAACCCGCCCTCAGATTTTGTGGTGGAGGGTGCCGCTAGTGTTGGATCATGCGAATTCTTCACACGTCCGATTGGCACCTGGGCCGCAAGCTGCATGGGGCAGATCTCTCCGCGGCATCCGAGCTGTGGTGCCGTCACGTCATTGATCTGGTCCGTGAGCGCGGCATTGACGCCGTTCTCATCTCCGGGGACGTGTATGACAGGGGCGTGCCGCCCACCGAATCCGTGGAGCTCTTCGACGCCATGCTGCGCGAGTTGTCCGAACTGACCACCGTCATCCTGACATCCGGGAACCACGATTCGGCCCACAGACTGGGTTTCGGGGCTGGTTTGATGAAAGATAGCGTGCATATCCGCACTGATTCACGTAATTCGGGTACACCAGTCGAGGTCTGCGATAAGGAAGGAAATCTCGGGGCACTTGTCTACCCGATTCCGTATTTGGACCCGGACGTTGAGAGGCGCCGGCTCGCGCCGCAGATTATTGACGACGGCGGCTACCCATCCGCCGATTACCTCCCGCGCAGCCACGAAGCGGTTCTGGGCGCAGCACTCGATCTGATTGCCCGAGATATCGAGTCCGGCCCGCACGCTGGTGAGGACGTAGCCAGAATCTGCATGGCACACGCCTTCATCACGGGTGGAGAAGCCTCTATATCGGAACGCGATCTACATGTTGGCGGGGTCGATAGTGCGCCGTCGGGCCTGTTCAGGCTGGGCGCGACGGGTAGCGATCCCGGGCCGCTATCCTACGTGGCGCTCGGTCATCTGCACTCTCCGCAGGTGATCGGGCAATCCCATGACCCGCAGATGCGTTACTCCGGCTCGCCGATCGCCTTCTCATTCTCGGAGTCGCGGAAGAAGTCCTCTGTGCTGCTGGACATCACCGGAAACCGGGTGGACACCACGCTGATCGATGCGCCCGTGTGGCGGCCGGTCGTGACGATCGAGGGAACCCTCGAGGAGATTCTCAGCGAAGCCCATATCCCCGATCGGGAGAAGTTTGCTCGGATCATCGATACTGATCAGGCGCGTCCAACGGACCTGACCAGCAAGATTCGGCGAGTCTTCCCCTTCGCGCTGGATATCCAGCATCGTGCGGACGCACTGGAGAAACGGGACACGTTCACGCCCATCGCAGCACAGAAACCGATAGAAATACTGCAGGATTTCATGCGGATTGCGGGGAACCGCGAGCTGACGGGAACCGAAACGGAGCTTCTGACCAACACATGGGAGCACACCCGCCGAGCATTCGAAGGGGAATCAGCATGAGAATTCGACGCCTCGACCTTCAGGCTATCGGCCCATTCGCGGGCCAATGCTTCATCGATTTTGATCGGCTCGGCGCCAGCGGACTCTATCTGCTGGACGGGCCAACGGGTTCCGGCAAGTCCACGATCATCGACGCCATCACGTTTGCTCTGTATGGGAGCGTGGCCGGAGGGGACGATTCGAGCAACGATCGCATCCGGTCCACTCACGCCGAGCCAACCGTAGAGAGTTACGTGGATCTAGTGTTCACCGTCAGTGCTGGAACCTACCGGGTTCGCAGAACACCGAAGTGGTTTAAGCCCGGGAGGCAGAGCGCCGTCAACGCCACGGCGAAACTGTGGAAACTCGAGGATGGCGCTCTCGAATCTGGCGATATCGAGGCGGGACATGTGCTGGAGACCAAGGCGAAGGACGCAGGGACCGCCATCACGGACATCATTGGGCTCAACAAGGCACAGTTCGTTCAAACCATCGTCCTTCCGCAGGGAAAGTTCGCTGAGTTTCTCAAGCTCGGCTCGGTAGCGCGGACTAATCTCCTCGAGCAGATATTCGACACTTCGATCTATCGCGCCTTCGCTGAGGATCTGACCGCAATGGCCTCCAAAGCGGGCAAGACTATCGAAGCCAAAACCCGCGCGTTCCAGCAGGCCGCGGGAACGCTTATCAGTGTTCTGGACCCGGGGGCCGATACTGACGATGGGCCGGATCTGGAAGCAGCGATCGAATCACTGCCTAGTGCAGAGGATGCCGAGCCGCTCCTCGGAATGTTTGAGGACCGTGTTTCCGCAGCGGCGGAACGATCAAAGCGGGCTCAGAGTGTACGCAGCAGTGCCGAAGCTAAGTTGAAGGTTGCTGCCAACGCGCTCGTTGCGGAACAGGAACTCGCCACAAACCTTGAGCGGCGCACCGAGCTGATCAAACAGCAGAAAGTGCTCGATCACCAATTGGCGCGCATGCTCCGTTTTGGCCAAGATCTCGATAAAGATCGGCACGCACGCCAGATCCTGCCCTACGTGAAGGCCGCAGAGGAGGCCGCCAAGCAGAAGAGCGAGGCCACAAAGGCATTGGCGGACGCAACGAGTGCTGCCGAACACGAGGTAAACGATGAATACGCCGCCACGCTCACGCGGCATCTGAACGAGCTTCGGTCGCAAACTGGGTCCCTTCACGAGCTGGAGAGAATCGAACACTCAATCGCGAAGGATTCCGCGAAACAGCAGCAAGACTGCGAAAAGCTGGAAGATCTGAGCAAACAGGAGAAGGCAACAGCAGAAGCGGCTGGTGCCATCCCGGAAAAACTGAGAGCCACTCAAGAGGCGAAGGATCGGGCTGCCGCTCTGGCCGCAACCGTGCCTGCCGCAACCGCCGCCCTGGCCTCGGCCTCGGGCCGCGCAGAGGAGTTCGGCAAGCTTGTGAAGCTGCGCGCCGAGGTTACTAGCGCCAGTGCCGAGGCGGCCACAGCAGCCAAAGCCGTGGGTGACGCTCAGGAGGGGCTGGGCTGGGTGACGGAGATGTGGATCGCGTCCACAGCGGCCAACCTTGCTCTTGAGATGGAGGAGGGCCAGCCATGCCCGGTGTGTGGATCCACCGAGCACCCTGCTCCGGCACCACAATCTGAGGACTCGGCAAGCCGTCAGGACGTAGAGGCTGCAACCACACTGTTCAATCGAAAAAAGAGCGCGTTCGATAAGGCTACAAGCGCACTGGAGGCCCTGCGCGGGCGCGCCGCCACGATGGAAGAAATCCACGTGGGCGAAACGGAGGAATCGCTGGAGCAAGCGATCTCGGATGCCCGTGCCAGCCTCGCCGCAGCGCAGGAAGCCGAACGCGAGCAGCACACGCATAGCGCGCGTTTGACGCAACTCGCAAGCGAACAAGAGGAGCTCGCCGAACGGCTATCCACTCTCCGTTCCGGCATCGCTGCACTCAATTCCACAATCTCCTCCAGACGCGAGCAGATCGAAACCTCCATGGAACGTGTGGAGGCAGGGCGCGGGGAGCACCCGAGCGTGGCCGAGCGCTTGACGGAGCACGAGGCGCAGATAGAGGCGGCGGATACGGAACTGGCGGCCGTGCAGAAGCTGATCGCGGCTACTGAAGCCCAGGCTCAACGCGACGAAGAACTGGCCGGTACGCTGGCAAGTTCCCGGTTCACGAGCGGCCAGGAAGTCAAAGACGCACTGGTGAGTCCGGATGATGCAACGGCGTGGGAGCGCGAGATATCGGATCACCACGATCAGCAGCGCGATATCAACAACTCGCTGAAATCGGCTCCGCTGGCCGACCTCACCGGCGAGGAAATACCGAAGATTGCCGAAGCCACTGAGGCCAATAGTCAGGCAGAGGAAGCAGCACGGCAGGCACAAAGCGCTGCCGCAGATTCCGCGAGCCTCGCCACCCAGTCTCGTCTCAGATTTGAGGATGCAAAACAGAGCCATGCCACATGGGTAGCGGAGGAAGAGAAGGCGGGCCCGATCATTCGCCTCGCGGCTCTGGCCGCCGGCAACCGGCAGTTCTCCCTGACGGGAATCCCCCTTGCCACCTATGTGCTGCAGCAACGCTTCGAACAGGTGGTCCAACGCGCCAATGAGCATCTCTCTGAGATCTCTCTGGGCCGCTACGAACTCCAGACAACTGAGGAAAAGGAATCTGGCACACGCCAGCAGAAGGTCGGCCTCGGCCTACAGATACTGGATCACCAAGGCGAATCCGGCGGGGATTCCATCCGCGCCACCCGGACGCTCTCAGGCGGGGAAACCTTCTATGTGGCACTCTCGCTTGCGCTCGCTCTGGCGGACGTCGTATGCGCAGAAAATGGCGGAATTCAGCTGGACACGCTCCTGATCGATGAGGGCTTCGGTTCGCTCGACGAATCGACGCTCGATCAGGTTATGCAGGTCCTGATGGGTCTGGCTTCGGGAGGTCGCTCGGTGGGTCTGGTCAGCCACGTGTCCGAAATGAAGAAGATGGTGCCCGAACAAATCACCGTGATCCCGCAGCCGGACGGCTCCTCGAAGCTGGAGATCCGAGCCTAGTGCCGGGCTTCGGCTCGCTCAATCATCTCCCGGGCCAACAGGTCGCGTTCGGCCACGTCGTACCACATGAGGTCTTCCTCAGCCACACGTTCGAAGGCCTCATCGTCCCCGCCGCGGGCTAGTTGGACATCGGCTGCAACCTCGTCGCTATCCACGTGTATCGAATCCACTCTGTTCCACTCCAGTGGCACCTCGAGATAGCACGCCGTGGGCAACAGACCTTCCCCACCCGCTCGCGAGTGATCGGCACTAGCAGCTGCAAGCCCGCCCACTTCGGCCGCAATCACTACGCGGGCCGGCGCAGCCCCCGCATCGGCGCTGGCCAGCCGCAATGAGTCATCAGCCGCCGCGTTCATGGCCACGGCCTCCAAGTATTCGGGATCTTCGGGCCCGATTTCACGTTCGAGTTCGGGGGTTGCGGCATGCACAATCCGTGGCGTGATGGCCGCAGGCGTCAGGTCTGAACTAGTTGCTGGAATGAAAATCCTCACGCCATCATGCTAGCCGATTCGGCGGTGCCTTCCCGCGCCAGCTGACAACCTTTCGGATGGCAAACGCCCCGAGGTTCGAGTATTGTACCTACTATAGGTACAATGGAGTGACGGGAAGGAGACGATCATGGGCACCACCATCACCAGCCGCGAGTTCAACCGCGATGTCTCAGCCGCCAAGCGTGCTGCCGAACAGGGACCAGTTACGATCACCGATCATGGACGGCCCTCGCACGTGCTACTCACCGCCCGCGAGTTCGACCAGCTCTCGGGCGGGCAGGAGCCGATGGGCGATCGCCTCTGGAGGGATCAGGACCCGAGCATCGGGCTCGATCTGCCCGAACGCCGTGTAGCGCCCGAGAGACAGCTCGACCTGTGAAGTACCTGCTCGACACCAATGTTCTCAGCGACGCTCGCAGGCAGGCTTACCCCGAGTTCAACTCATGGCTGGCCACTCAACCACGGGCCGATCTGGCGATCAGCGTTGTGGTATTGCTAGAGCTCGAGCGCGGTGTCCTGCAACTAGAGCGCCGAGATCCGGTAGCCGGGGCGCACCTGCGCAGATGGTTGACCACGGACGTCCCGGCAGCCTTCGCCGGCTCGATCCTCACTATCGACGAACGCGTCGCGCGCCGAACAGCGCGCCTCCATGTACCAGATCCGATGCCCGAGATGGACGCACTCATAGCAGCCACGGCGCTGGAGCACCGCCTTACGCTCGTCACCCGCAATACCAAGGACTTCCAGCGCGCGGGCATCGACCTACTCGACCCCCGGTGGCTGTGACCAGATTGGGATGATCGGTAACATACCGTCACGCTAGCCGATTCTGCGGTGCCTGCCTGCGCCCAGCTTGGGTTGCCCAGCTGGCTCAGGCAGAGCAGGCGTCACGGGCAGAAGTTCCTTCGCCCGATCGAGTTTCCCCTTTCGGTTCGGATTTTTTCGACGACGACGAGCCTCCCTTGCCCGTCCCTCCTGCAACAGATCGGATCCGCAGGCACGGGCCACTGCCGCAATGTCGCGGAGGGCCGCGGATTTCGGTACCGCCTCGGCAAGCAGCTGGCCGGACTCCACGGCCGAGCACATGGCACCCGTATCTTCGCGCACCCACAGAATCTCCGAGGTCCCGTATTCGTGAAGGAGCTGGCTGATAGCCGCGCGGTCACGGGGCGCCCGATTGATGAGCACACGCGCATTGACGCCAAGCTCCGCGGCAACGTCGCATTGATCTAATAGGCGGCGGATGCCTAGCGCTCCGGGCTGGCCCACGAGGAGTACCTCGTCCGCTTGCTCCAGAAGGGACAGGGTGAAGCCATCGCGCTGGTTCTGATAGGCGTATTCATCGCGCTGGGCTTCAGACGCGCAGTCCACCACGCTCCAGTCCCATCCTTCGCGAAGGATCGGCCAGAATTCGGCGGCAACCGATTCGGGCAGCTCGCGCCATCGGGCCGCTGAGTTGAGCCCTGCCAAGAACTGAAATCCGGCTACCCCGGCGCATGCCCGCTCCACTAATTGGTGGCCGCGCTCGCCCGCATTCAACGCGCGGAATGCGGCCACAATCGCGGAGGTCTCTTGGCCTAGCGCGAGCATTTGGGCGACCGAGGGCTGGTAAATATCCCCGTCCACGAGCAGAGTTCGCCCAGACCCGGCAAAGGCGTTCGCGAGATCACGCGCGATGGATGACCGCCCAGGACTTCCACTGCTCCCCCACACCGCGATCACCTTGCCGCCACGTCCGGCGGTGGGCACAATCGCTGGCTGCTGTGGCTCATCCATCGGCTCCAAGGAGAGGTTGCGAATACACGCGGCAACCTCAGGTGCGAACGGCGATGCCAGTTGATCGCAGCCGCGATTGCCGTCCGTGCCTTCAGCGCCCGCAATCCCAATGATCCGCACACCGTGAGTATGTAGCTCGGCGGCAGTCACCAGATCCATATCGGATACCACCGCCACAGAACCCAGCCCAGCCGCCGCGCTTGCTAAGAGCTCCACGGTGTCAGCGCATCTTCGCGTGATGTCAATGGGTGGATCGAGCGTTGCGAAGTGCTCAATGATTTCGATTTCTAACGGGCCGCGCACGCTGAGCAGAACGGTCACTGGCCACCGCCCTGAACAAGTACTAGGCCATCCGGCGAGCCGAGGACGGCAAGCACATCGGGGACATATCGATTGTCCACTCGGATTTCCGCACTGTATTGATCGATGCGCATCGAATCGCTACTTGCGATGGACACAATAACAAGATCGCTAGCTATCCGCTCAGCCCCTGAAGCCTCGCCTCCCACCTGCTCTTGGGTCACCCGCCACAGTTCGGCGGGGCTGCCCTTGCCAAGTCCCGCGGGAGCGGGTGCCACCAGCGGAACCACGAGATGGGTATGGCCAGCGCTTACCTCATCTGGCTCCATTAGTCTGTCACTGATGAGCTCGCCCTCCCCCACAACCTGTGAGATCCGGCGGTCTTCCACTCCGTCGGATGGGCCAATGTAGGATTCACCCACATGCGCAGGAACGTCAACAACCTCTAGGTTCGCGGACGAGAGCTCGGTTCCCGGGACAATCGATTCGTTGGCACGGTATACGGCGCGGGTTTCCGGTCCCGCCATGAGAAAGCTCCCGGCCACTGCCGATGCCGCGATGAGAAGAACGCCAAGGGCAAGCCTCGGGTCTTTCCACCGCGAAAAGCTTATTCGTTGTGCTTGTGCCATTGATGATCCCGCCCCTTCGCTAGATGACAGTGATTGTCACACGCGCGAAGGCCTCTTGCAGGAACTATCCACAGGGCTGTGGATAGTCTCAATCATCCTCCCAGACGTGCCAAGATGGATGACATGGGAAAGTTTCTAACGATCGCCGATGTGGCCGAGCTACTCAACGTATCTGCCGGCCAAGTCCGCACTCTTATTCACAGTGGCGAGATTCCGGCCATCCAAGTGGGTGGCCGCGGCCAGTGGCGGATAGATGAGGTTGAGTTGGAGAAGTACATCCAAGCTGGCTATGACCTCACACGCCAACGGATCGCCGAGCAGCAGTTCTAACTCACCCAATCGCTCTCGTGAACTGGCGCCGCCGAGTCTGAAAACTCCTTGTCCTAGATTCCAAGAGAAATAGAAACTACAGAGTTCATGGTGGCACGATTCGTTATCAGATAAAGTTATATGTAGACGAAATGTACCACAGCGGAGGTGAACAGATGTCAACAGTAACTCCTAGAACGGCTGAAGAGGCTGGCTTGTCACGCAGCGGACTGTATCGTGCGTCCAGTGTGGGGCGGATGGAACGGATCGCGCGAGGCATTTACCTACCGATAGATACGCCGGCGGCGGACTGGGATTGGATCGAGGCCGCGACACGTCGCCCGGAGGCGACGATTTGCTTGTCGTCAGCTCTCGCCTACCACGAGCTGACCGATGTCATTCCTTCCGCGCTGGATGTCGCAATCCCGCGCGGAACACGAAATCCGGTGAGTACGGGTGCTATCAAGTGGCATCAGTTCGACCGGGCTACATTCAGCATCGGTAGGGAGGAAATCTCGATCCCGGGCACCGATCAGTCAATCTGGATCTACTCATCTGAGCGATCAATCGTGGACGCGTTCCGGCTGACCGGAACTGTTGGGTACGAACTGCCGCGTGAGGCACTTAAGGAATGGCTACGTCGCGGTGGCAAACCCGCCCGACTGGTGGATATCGCCTATTACCTTCCTCGGGCGAAGGCCCCCTCCTACGGACATTGGAGGCGCTCACATGACCAGAGGCGACGAGGTATTCAGGCGCGCCCGAGAACACGATCGCGGAGAAGGGTGTCACCATTCTGGAACGAGGAATAACAAGCACTCGGTGGCGTGACTACGTCGACATCGTCCAGCTCGCCGTTCGAGGTATCAATGCCGACGAATTGCTCCGCGCTGCGCGATCAGTGGCCCGCTATCGCGGCGTGATCCTCGGCCCCATCGCACCACACGTCGTCGGATATGGGAAGATCGGTCAGGCCAAGTGGGCGGCATGGCGCCGCAAGGAACATCTGGAGGCTGTCTGCGAAGCGGACCTCGACGAGCAAATAGCGCTGGTGGCCTCCTATCTGGATCCTATATTTGGCCGTGACGACGTTCCACCTCTGTCGGACACCAACTAGGCCTTAGCCAGATATGCGGTCTACCCGCCGGACTTGATCCAACCTCACCAACACGCACTCACCGTGAGCGTCGAGCTCAACCCAATCGGCACCAACTGCTTTCACCCGGCCGCGATAGGCCGCGCCTACCGTCTCCAGGCCGATCGGCCCTACACCGCCCATAGCCCTGATCCGCGAACGCAGGCTCAAAGAGGAACTCAGGGAGCCGCCAAGCGGCTGCGTGCGCGCCGTTAGCCCGCGCGCCGCCTCAATCTGGCCGAGAGGTATCAGGGACTGGCCTCGCGCTGTGCGCCCGGCAACCCATGTGGCTCCAACGGCGGAGACTTCCATGGCGATGTATTCCACGGATCCCACCAAACGGAGGCTTATCTCGCCTCCGGTGCTCGCCTGAAGGCGTCCCACCAGCTCCACGCCCTGTTCTTCCGCCTGAAGAAGCTCACTCGCCTCCGCGCGCACCACGCTGAAGGCCTCAGCCGCCATGCGGCTCTCCACATCGGAGATTTCTTCCCAGACGCCCTCGTGGCGCGGGCGGCGATTCGAGTTCATAGCGCGAGCCTAACAAGCCATGACTTGACCAGTAAGTTATCCACAGTTTCCCCGAAATTCCGAGCCCCTCAGAGTTTTCCCCAGCCCTAGGGACTCTCGGCTCACGCAACACTCCGACGAAAGTAGGAGCGCCACCCCCTACCAAAGTAGGAAGCCGTGTATACCCGGCGGAAGGTCCTCACAGAACGCACTCAAACTGTATCTACCGATATCAAACGGCATCATACGTGAAGGTCAGGGGCATGATTCCATGAAAGCATTAGCCACGAGCGTCGCTAGCTTCATCGTTGCTGCCCTCTGCGCCTTCGGAACGATCCGCAGCATCGAGCAGTTTCAGGCAGCGGACACATCCGCAGACCAGCTCACGTGCCTTGTTGTGGCCGGATGCGCCGCGCTCGGATCGATCAGCGCGCTGTGGCTGTTTGTGTCCTATGCGGCGCTGGCCTACGCCACGCTGGCCCCGGCCTTACGGTTGGAGCCTCGCTCGCGGTTCACGAACCCGTCACCGCTACTCCGCTTCGCGGCAGTATTCGGCACGCCAGCAGTGCGCCGTTCCCTCGCGATCATCGGAGTCATGAGCGCCACGGCCCTGCCCGCAAGCGCCGATACGGGTGCCACTGACCTTGGGTGGGGCGCACCGGTAGCGCCGGAAAGAGGCAGTGCGCCCGCCGTCGTCGCCATCAATACTCACACCGTCCAACCGGGAGATTCTCTGTGGTCCATCGCGGCGAACTCCCTCGAACCGGATGCGACTCAAAGCGACATTGCGGCCGAATCCGCGCGCTGGCTTCAGGCCAACCCCGAATCGATCGCCGATCCCAACCTCATATTTCCCGGCCAAGTCCTCAACGCACCACTTTCATCTCAGGATTACTCATGAGCGCTCTCGCAACAGAAACCAGTCCCCTCCACGTCAAGCGGCTCCCTCCCGCCAGGCTAGTACCGGTGCGGGAAACGCCTCCGCCTCCTGCAACGTCTCCTATGCCCGTGACCTCACCGGAGAAGCCATGGGACCGGGTGGCGATCCACGCGGCGGATGAGCCGGTTCCATTCTGGCTGCGTGACGATTTCAATGCCGATTCGCCACTGCCTAAAGATCTGGAGCTGAGCCGGCGGGTGGTGGCGATGCTGCTGGTTCATTCCGTGGAGGTGTTGCTGGGCCATCGCCCGTGCTCACAGCTACGCAATTGGTTGAGCCCTCAGGTGTTTTCCGCGCTCTCCCGGCGCGCCGGCCTAGCCGTGCGAATCAACGGGCGCGCTCCGAGAACCTCTGCCCCACGCGTGCGCCACGTCCAGATATGCAGGCCCCGCGAGCGCGTGGCCGAGGCAATCGTGGTGATCCACGATGGGCAGCAGATCCGCGCCGCCGCCCTGCGGTTCGAGTTCATTCGCGACCGCTGGCGCGTGGTTGCCCTCGAGATTGGCTAGCATCCACGCGCCGTAGGGTCCCGCGTTACTTCTTTTTTTTCTTTGCTGCTGCGCGGCGCTGAGCCCGGTTCATTCCGTCCTGTCCACCGGACCCGCTAGTTCCACCGGCCTTAGGTGCCTTCCCAGTGGTGGACTTGCCAGCAGCATTCATTGTTTGAACTGCGCCGCTTCCGTCCTTCGAGGCGGCGGAGTAGGACACGGGGGCCGTGCGCTTAGGCTGAGTGATTCCGAGGACGGTTTCCGCGTCCACCCGATCGCCCGATTCCTTCGTGGCAGCAACGCTCGCGGAACTCGCGGCCCCAGCAGCATTGGCAGCTCCGGCCACCGCACGCTTGGACCCAGCCCTCGCCATACGCGTGGCCGTGGCTGCCTGGGCGGCGGCCGTAGCCTCCTCGCTGGCGGTGGCAGCTTCGCGGGCCTTGCGCTCACTCGGCAACTCGAAGTTGAACAGGTAGCGGACCGTTTCTTCCTTGATGCCATCGTTCATGGCTTGGAACATGCGGTAGCCCTCGGACTTGTACTCCACCAAGGGGTTGTTTTGGGCCATGGCCCGCAGCCCGATGCCCTCCTTGAGATAGTCCATCTCATAGAGGTGCTCGCGCCACTTGCGGTCCAGCACGGAGAGGAGGACTTGGCGCTCCAGCTCACGCATGGCCTTTTCCCCTACCTCAGATTCACGATCCTCAAAGTTCGCGTGAATATCGGTGGTCAGCTCGGAAAGCAGAGCCTCGTGCTCAAGCTTGTTCTTCCCTCCCACTTCCTCCAGCAGTTCATCTGGCTCGAAGCCGGGGCGGTAGAAAGTGCGTAGATCAGTCCAAATACCTTCAAGATCCCACGAATCGCCGTCAGTGTTGTGGGCATTCACAACATCCTCGGCCACGAAATCGAGGAATCCGCGAACCATCGGATCAATATCTTCACCCTCAAGGATGCGGCGGCGCTCGTCATAAACAACCGTGCGCTGCTCGTTCATCACATCGTCATACTTCAGCACGTTCTTTCGCATCTCCGCATTGCGGGATTCGATGGCGCTCTGGGCACGTTCGATGGATTTGCCCACTACCTTGAATTCGAGCGGAATATCCTCGGGGTAGCGGGATGGATCGAGCGCTCGCGCCGCCATACCGGAAGCAAACAGGCGCATGAGATCGTCTTCAAGCGACAGGTAAAAACGGGATTCGCCAGGATCGCCCTGACGCCCAGAACGCCCGCGTAGCTGATTATCGATACGGCGCGATTCGTGGCGCTCCGAGCCCAAAACATAGAGCCCGCCGAGTTCCACAACCTCATCGTGTTCAGCCGCCACGGCCTCCTTGGCCGCAGCCAGCGCCTCATCCCACGCTGCTTCGTATTCTTCTGGAGTCTCCTCCGGATCCAGCCCCTTCTTCTTCAGGGCATCAACGGCGCGATGCTCGGGGTTGCCACCCAGCATGATGTCCGTACCACGGCCTGCCATGTTGGTTGCCACGGTCACGGCGCCCCTGCGCCCGGCCTCGGCCACAACCGTTGCCTCGCGTTCGTGCTGCTTCGCGTTGAGCATCTCGTGATCAACCCCCGCGCGGCGCAGCAAGGATGAAAGCTCCTCGGACTTCTCCACGCTGGTGGTGCCGATGAGGATCGGCTGTCCCGCCTCATGGCGCTCCTTGATATCGTCCACGATCGAATCGAGCTTCGCGCGCCGCGTCGGGTACACGAGATCCGTGTTGTCCTCGCGGATCATCGGCTTGTTCGTGGGGATCGGGACAACGCCAAGCTCGTAGGTGCTGGAGAATTCCTCGGCCTCCGTCTCGGCTGTACCCGTCATGCCGGACAGTTTGTTGTACAAGCGGAAGTAGTTCTGGAGGGTGATCGTGGCCAGAGTCTGATTCTCCGCCTTGATCGTTACACCTTCCTTGGCCTCAATGGCCTGATGCATACCCTCGTTGTAACGGCGCCCGGCCAACACGCGCCCCGTGTGCTCATCAACGATGAGGACCTCGCCGCTCGTGACGATGTAGTCCTTATCGCGTTCGAACAGTTCCTTGGCCTTGATGGCGTTGTTGAGATATCCGATCAGCGGGGTGTTGAGCGATTCGTACAGGTTATCGATGCCCAGCAGGTCCTCCACCCGGTCAATACCGGGCTCCAAGATGCCCACGTTGCGCTTCTTCTCATCAACCTCATAGTCCGTATCGCGGCGCATCTGGCGCGCCACCCGCGCGAACTCGGTGTACCACTTGTTCGCATCGCCCTCAGCAGGACCCGAGATGATCAACGGGGTTCGCGCCTCGTCGATGAGGATCGAATCCACCTCGTCCACGATCACGAAGTTGTGCTCGCGCTGAACCAAATCAGCGGTCTTCCACGCCATGTTGTCGCGAAGGTAATCGAAACCAAACTCATTGTTCGTCCCGTACGTAATATCTGCCGCATACTCCTTGCGGCGCTGTTCGGGGGTTTGGCCGGACAGGATACAGCCGGTTGTCAGCCCGAGGAACCGGTGAATACGGCCCATCAGCTCAGACTGGTAGGAGGCGAGGTAATCGTTGACCGTCACCACGTGCACGCCCTCGCCAGTGAGAGCATTGAGGTAGGAGGGTAGCGTGGCCACGAGGGTCTTGCCTTCACCTGTCTTCATTTCGGCGATGTTGCCCAAGTGAAGAGCAGCGCCACCCATGATCTGGACATCGTAGGGCCGCTGGCCGATCGTTCGTTGCGCGGCTTCCCGCACGGTCGCGAACGCCTCTGGCAGTAGCGCGTTCAACTCCTCACCATCGGCAAGACGATCCTTGAAGAGTTGAGTCTGCTCCTTCAACTCCTCATCGCTCATCTCAGCGAAGGTTTCCTCGAGCAGATTGACCTGCTTGGTCAGGCCCTCGAGCTTCTTTAGGGTTCGGCCTTCGCCAGCGCGAAGAATCTTATTGAGGAACTTTGGCACGGATACAGTCTCCTTTGTAGGACAAACGATTCCAGACTACCGCCATTGTATGCGCCCGGTCATTTCGCCTTGCGATTAATCCACCACAGGTAGGGGAGTTCGCGGGAGCGTTCGTCGTCGTCGTAAAACGATGTGGGACGACGACGAAGCTCCCGCCAGCGCAAGCCCGCTATCCGCTAACTCTTCAACCGGCGGCGTGCAACCAACATGAGCCCGGCGGCAACCAACAAGACCGCGGCGAAAGCAACTCCGGCAATCTGCGCTCCGGTGTTGGGGAGTTCCTCGCCCGGATCGCTGGGTTGGCCTGAATCCGTGGGCACGCTCGGATCGGTTGACTGATCAGGGCCGGTGGGATCAGGATCTCCCGGCTGAGTGGGCTGGCTGGGATCGGTCGGGTCAGTGGGGTCAGTGGGCTCCCCGGTCGGATCGGTCTCATCCTGCGGCTCGGTGATGAGCTCCCAATTCTCAGTGAAGAAGTTTGCCGGATCGATCACGCCTTCGGCTTCGGCGTATTCGATCATGAGCTCGCGGATCTCTAGTTGCTCGTCCCAGATCGTTTCGTAGGTGGGGTATCCGCCTCCGCCGTTCTGGCGGTAGTTGTTGACGGCCATGACGAACTGATCCGTATCTTCCACGGGCGTTCCATCGGGCATCGTCAGCTCAACGATGCGTTCGCCCACGGGCTTGGTGATATCGATCTTGTAGTTCACACCAAGCAAGGCATCGAAGTTGTAGTCCGGAATGCCACGCGTGGCACCCGGGTACAGGGCGTTCGTGTGAGTATCTGGGTTCCACGGGTTATCAGGGGTTGCCTGAACGAAGAAGCGTGCCGAGTACTCGAGGTAATCCTTGACGTCGCTGCCGGTCAGAAGGGATGCGGCTAGCGTGTTGTCGTAGATGTACAGGCTGGCAATATCCTTGATCGTCAAGTCACCCTCGGGGAACACTGAGGTGCGTGAGAACGGGGAAGTCTGGGCGATCACCGGGAGATTCTCGTATTCGGTGCCCACCAACGATTCTTCCACCTGATCGGTCATCACCTTACCGATGATGTCCAAGATCGGAGTGTCCTCGTAGCGCGAGGTATCGGTGGTCATCAACTCCTTGTTTTGTGCCACCACGGTGTTGACGTATTCGATGGTCTCATCGTGGGCTGCCTGGAGATCGGGATCGTTGAGAATTCTCTCGGAATCTGTGACGTCTTCGCTGTAGTTGGCACTGACCAGATCCTTGATGGCCTCATCGCTTTCCGGCCAATTCACTTCATAATCGGTGGCGGAATCGCCCTCTGTTGCGGTCAGCGGCAGGTCTACCTGCGATACGGAACGAGCCCAAAAGTAGGGCTGGGTGAAGAGAACCGGATCTCCATTCGGAGCTTCGAATAGGTCAACCGGGATGTCCACGTGGGAGTGCCCACCAATCACGAGGTCAATATCATCTACGTTGCTGGCAACGGAGGAGGCAATATTTTCCTGCAGCAATGCGGGATCCCATTGAACACCTTCGGCGTCCTGACCAGAGTGTACGAGGGCCACTACCACATCGGCGCCCGCGGCCTTCATCTCGGGCACATATTCTTGGGCGGTCAGCACAAGGTCACGGAACTCGAGCGTTCCCTCCACGTTGGCCTTGTCCCAGATACGCACTCCGGGCGTGACGAGGCCCAGAACGCCCACGGTCACCTTGTTGCCGTCAATTTCACGGTCCAACATCGTGTAGGGCTCAGTGTAAGGTTCGTCCGTGCCGGCCTTCACCACATTTGCTCCGAGCAACGGAGCATCAGTCTGGTCCGCGTATGTATTCAGGGTCTCGAGCCCGTAGTTGAACTCGTGGTTGCCGAACACTTGGGCATCGTAGCCCACGAGATTAAACGCTGTTGCCATGGGGTGGTTCTCAGGGTTCTTCGCGGCGAGCGAGGTCAGCGGGGTTCCCTGAATGTAATCTCCGTTGTCCAAAACAACAACGGAATCCTCGCCCTTGTCCTCGCGAACATCATCCACGATGGTCGTGACCCGTGAGAGGCCGAGTTCGTTTGGATCCTCAGCGCCACCGGCCGGATACGGCGCGTCAGTGAAATAGTCCCAGTTATAGATGTGACCGTGCACGTCGGTAGTTCCGAGCACGGTCAACTCAATATCGTCTTCTGCTGCATACGCCGGCACCGCAGGTACCAGCACCGCGGCTCCGAGCAGAGCCGCGGCGAATCGCTTGAACATCAAGCCTCCTGTAAATTCATGTGGTCCACGAATTCTATATGAGGCCGCGTTAACGGATGATGAAAACTATGCCGTGCGATTAATCGAGTAGTGCGCGTAGTCCGTGAGGGAATCACGAACGTCGCCTTCGGGAACGCCGTCCAGATAGGCCAGCCCCGATTCCATCCACTGGCGTGCCATCTCCTGAGTTTCCTCCAAGACGGCGTGCTTGCGGAGCATGCCCACAACTTCTTCGAGCGCCTCATCAGATGAGAGATCGGCGTTTTCCAGCCGGTCGAGGATCTGGGCGCCTGCGTCATCGAGCGTGCCAGCTGCCGCGCGCTCACGCAGGAGGATCGTTGGCATAGTATCCACGCCCTCACGAAGGTCAGTGCCCGGTGTTTTACCCGTGGCATCACCCGAGGACATGATGTCAATGACATCGTCTGCGAGCTGGAAGGCTACGCCCACGCGCTCGCCGTACTGGGCCACGATCTCGGCCAGATCTTCGCTACCGCCCGAGGAGAGAACGCCGTAACGCGCGGAGGCGGCGATCAGCGAACCGGTCTTGTCAGCAAGCACGGAAAGATAATGATCCTTCGGGTTGTCACCTGCTGCCAAACCGATCGTCTCATGCAACTGGCCCGTACAGAGCCGCTCAAACATGGTGGCGTGTAGCTCAACGGAGCGCGGGCCCAGCCCGGCAACGATCGTGGAGGCGCGGGAGAACAATATATCCCCAGCCAAGATCGCTACCGTATTGCTGAAAGCCAGCTGTGCTGATTCCACACCGCGGCGCATGGGAGCTTCATCCATGACGTCGTCGTGGTACAGCGACGCCAGATGAGTCAGCTCCACCGCCACGGCGGAATCGTAGACGGCCTGCGCCTCGGGATCTGGCCCGAGTTCGGACGTCAGGAACACAAGGGCGGGGCGGAGGCGCTTACCTCCGGCCTTCGCCAAGTGGGACGTTGCCGGATCGATCTGGAGATCGTCCATGCGGACGTGCTCATCCAGCATCGATTCAACGCGTTCCATCCGGGTGCTGAGCCGATCACCGAGGGCACCTAGGCTGTTCGAGGTACTCACAGCATGAACACCGCGGCTTCACCAAGGAAGTCGAGGATTGGCTGAGGGAACACACCCAGTGCCACCGTGAGGATCGCACAGGCGATGATCGCCACGATCGAGAAGCCTTCGGAGGCGACCGTTTGTGAGCCTTCCACAGGATCCCGGAAGAACATGTAACTGATCAAACGGAAGTAGAAGAACGCGGTTGCGGCGGAGGCCAGCACGGCCAACACCACCAGAACGGTGCCACCGTTAGCCACACCTGCCGAGAAGGCCGCGAACTTTCCGATGAAGCCGGACGTGAGCGGGATACCAGCGAAGGAGAGAAGGAAGATCGCCATCGAGGTGGCAAGCAGGGGGTTGGTTTTGCCCAAGCCCTGCCACTTCTCAAGCGTTGTCGCTTCGCCCAGAATGTTGCCCTCCGTATCGGTTTCCCGAACCAGAGTGACAATCCCGAATGCTCCAACGGAGGCGATTCCGTAGGCCAGAAGGTAGAACGCCGTGGCGGAGATGCCCTGCTGGCTAAAGCTGGCCACACCGATCAGGATGAAGCCCGCGTGCGCGATGGAGGAATATGCCAACATGCGCTTGATATCGGTCTGAATCAACCCCATCACGGTGCCGATCGCCATGGTCACGATGATGACGGTCCACAGGACAGGAGTGATCTCCCACTGAACGCCAGAGCCAATCACGTAGAGGAAGCGAAGCATCGCAGCAAAGGCGGCAATCTTGGTGCCCGCAGCCATGTATCCCGTGACCGGGGTTGGTGCGCCCTGATAGGTATCTGGGGTCCACGCATGGAACGGCGCCGCGCCCACCTTGAAGAGCAGGCCCACAAGCACCATCGTCACGCCGGCGATGAGCAGCATGTCCATGCCGGTGCCCGTCGCAATCTTGGTGCCGATGCCGCGGAACGTCAGCGCTCCGGAGTATCCGTACAGGAGCGCTGAACCCATGAGGAAGAATCCGGAGGAGAAAGCGCCAAGCACGAAGTACTTCATCGCGGCCTCTTGGGAGAGGGCGCGCCGGCGGCGTGCGGTTGCCGTGAGAACGTACAGAGGCAGGGAAAGGACTTCCAGTGCAATGAACAGCGTCAGAAGATCGCCGGCCGATGCGAAGGTGAGCATGCCACCCAAGGAGAACAGCATGAGCGGGAACACTTCAGTTTGCTGAAGGTTCGCGGTGGTTGCCTCGCGCTCATCGCTGGATCCTGGCTGTGTGGCCGCGGAGGCCACGAAGGCGCCCTCGCCGGTCTGCGTACGATCGGCGATCACGAGAAGTGCCACGAGCGCGCAAACCAAGATGATGAGCTGGAATGCCAACGCCGCACCATCTTCCACGAAGGTTCCAACATCGGTTGAACCATCGGGAGCCATGGCGATAGAGGTGGGGCCGTCAGCCGAAACCACGGTCCAGCGCCATACAACGCTCACCACGGCGGCAGCAATGGCGATCATCGACAACACCACTTGCACGCCTCGGCGTGCTTGGCGAGGAATGAACGCCTCAAAAATGACGGCCAATACCGCAGAACCCAGAATGATAAGGATGGGTGTGAGCGCGGCCCAATCGATCATAGGCGAATTCACTTCGCGCTCCCTTCCGCGGCCACAGTGGCCGCATCGTCCGCGTATTCACCGATGGCAACCGGTTCGTCTTCCACGAAGAGAACCTGAGCGTGGTTCTCGGCAACTGGGCGCACCATGTCCAACACCGGTGCCGGAGCGAAACCGAGGAACAGCATCGCTGCGATAAGAATGCCAGACACTGTCTTTTCACGCCCGTTGAGGTCCGGCTTCTCGATCTCCGGCCGTGAGCCAGTGAAGATTCGCTGGTAGGGCCACAGAATGTACAAAGCTGCGAGGATAACTCCCAGAACGGCTACGATCGCTAGCCCCGCATTGACCTGATAGGTGCCCACGAGGATGAGGTATTCGGGAACGAACCCAGAAAGTCCGGGCAGGGCAACGGAAGCCAAGCCCGCAATCAGGAACGAACCGGCGATGAGTGGGGTAACGCGCTGCCAACCACCGTAATCGGCGATCTTGTGCGATTCACCTCGCTTGGCCAAGAAGCCAACCGTCAGGAAGAGCGCACCGGTTGCCACGCCGTGGGCAACCATGTACAGGATCGCACCGGTCATGGCCACGGAGCTTCCGGAGAAGATACCCAAAACCATGAAGCCGAAGTGGCTGACGGATGTGTAGGCGATCAGCCGCATGAGATCCTTCGAGGCGATGGCCATGAAGCCACCCCACAGGATGGAGACAACAGCCAACACCATGATCACGGGAGCGGCGTCGCGTGCCGCCTGCCCAAACAGTGGCAAGCAGAAAGCGATCATGCCGTAGGTGCCGATCTTATCCAGCACACCAACGAGGAGTGTGGATACCCCAGCTGGGGCTTCCTCCGTTGTATCCGGGAGCCAGGTGTGGACCGGGAACATCGGGGCCTTGATCGCGAACGCGATGAAGAAGGAGAGGAACAGGGCCATCTGAACACCGGCGGAACCGGATACGGCACCTGCCAGATTCTCCAGAAGGAAGCCCTGCGGGCCACCGGGGCCCTGAATGTACACGGCCACAACGCCCACCAGCATGATGAGCCCGCCAACCAAGGAGTACAGCAAGAACTTGATCGCTGCTCGCTGGCTGTTCTTCCCGCCGTAACGGCCAATCAGGAAGAACATCGGGACCAGCATGATCTCGAAGAGCAGGTAGAACACGAACACATCACGCGCGGCGAACAGGCCGATCATGATGGCTTCGAGCAGCAGGATCCATGCAACAAAACCTGCCCCGCGGGATTCGGACTGGCCATCAAAATCGGCCCATGAGGCCAGAAGAACCAGCGGCACCAACAGGGTAGCCAAGCCAATCATCACGGCGCCCATCCCGTTGACACCCCACGCGATGGAGGTGCCAATCGCGGGGATCCACGAGTAGGTTTCGGCCAGCTGCGTGGTTCCAGCAGCTCCAAAATCGAAGCTTGTCAGGGCAACGATGAACAGCACGAAGATGAGTGTAGAGGTGCACAGGCCGAACGGCATTGCCGCTTTGTGTAGCGGCTTGACAAGCCACAGCACCAGCGCGGCAATAACAGCCAGCACGATGAGTAGGGTCAGCCAGGGAAAGGCTGCCTCGTTCACGGAAAGCATCTAGTTTTTATCCTTCCCCGTCAGATCCGCGTAGCCAAAGCGATGATGAGGGCGATAACCACACCCACCAGCATGTAGCTTGCATAGGTCCGGACGTAACCGTTCTGCAGATGGGCAACGATCTTGCCTATCCCGGTTGTTGCCTTGGCAACGCCGTTCACGGCGCCGTCTACAACGTATTCGTCAACCACGGCAACGCCGGTGGTGATTGCACGTCCACCATCCATGAAGATGCGTTCGTTCACAGTGTCCTGATACAGATCCTCGCGCGCGGCCTGCGTCAGAGCATTGCCCTCAGGCGCGATCGTGGGTACTGGCTTGGACAAGTACATGAACCATGCAACGGCAACGCCCACGGCAACGAGTACCAGAGTGAGCCCGGTGATAACCGGAACGGACAGAACGGGTTCGCCGTGTTCGCCATGTCCAATGGCTGGCTCAAGCCACTCAACGAAGCTGAAGTGGTTGAGGAGGAAGCCCAGAATGAGCGACCCCACGGCCAGCACAATCTGCGGCACGTACATGGATGCGGGTGCCTCGTGAGGGTGCTTGGCGTTCGGACCCTCCTCGGAGAAGCGCTCCTTGCCATGGAAGATCATGAAGAACATGCGGGACATGTAGAAGGCCGTCAGGCCCGCAACCAGCAGTGTGAGTGTTCCAAACACCCACGGCTGCCAGCCATCGCCCACGAATGCGGTTTCGATGATCTTGTCCTTGGAATAGAACCCTGACAAGAACGGGAAGCCGATGATCGCCAGATAGCCGCACAGGAACGTAGCCCACGTGATGGGCATGTGCTTGCGCAAGCCACCGAAGCCGCGCATGTTCACTTCGTCGCCCATCGCATGCATCACGGAGCCTGCACCAAGGAACATGTTGGCCTTGAAGAAGCCGTGCGTGACCAGATGGAAGATAGCGAAACCTGCACCAACCGGCCCCAACCCAGCGGCCAGCATCATGTATCCGATCTGGGACATGGTCGAGGCCGCGAGGACCTTCTTCATATCGTCCTTGGCGGCACCAACGATGGCACCAAATACCAAGGTGATCACGCCAATGACGGCCACGGTGAGCTGTGCCGCCTCGGACACCGCGTACACGGCGCCGGAACGAACCATGAGGTACACGCCGGCCGTCACCATCGTGGCGGCGTGGATGAGTGCCGAAACGGGCGTTGGGCCCGCCATCGCATCGCCCAACCATGCCTGCAGCGGGAACTGAGCAGATTTACCACAGGCAGCCACCAGCAGGAAGATTCCAATCGCTGTGGCGGTTCCTTGGCTGACGCCCTCGAGTCCAGCGTTCACACCGTCAAAGGCGACGGTCCCGAACGCGTTGAACATGATCATCATCGCGATGAGCATGCCCATATCGCCCACACGGTTCATGATGAAGGCCTTCTTACCGGCCGCGGCGTTCTCCGGCACCTGATTCCAGAAGGAGATGAGAAGGTAGGAAGCCAGTCCTACGCCTTCCCAGCCCACGAAGAGGACCAGATAGGAGTTGCCGAGCACCAGAAGAAGCATGGAGGCAACGAATAGGTTGAGGTAAGCGAAGAAGCGGCGCCGATCAGGATCGTGCTTCATGTACCCAACCGAATAGATATGGATGAGGGTGCCCACGCCGGTCACCAGAAGGAGGAACGTGAGCGATAGCGGATCCACGCGCATGGCAAGATCGATTGAAAATTCGCCTGCCGGGACCCAGCGGTACACAACCGTGTCAAGGACACGTTCGCCCGTTGGCTGGCCGAGAACCTGGAACAACGCGGCAACGGCTACCGCAAAGGATGCCGTTGACGTGGCAATACCAAGCCAGTGGCCCCACGCGTTTGCCGCTTTGCCTGCGAGCAGGAGAATTCCCGCACCGAATAGCGGCAGAGCAACACAAAGCCAGATCACACTGGAGGGACCGGTTGCTTCGATAGCACCGGACGCAGCAGTAACGCTGACTGGAGAAAGACCCAGAGTCAATTTACACCTGCTTCCGTCAGTGCTTGAGCTGGTTCGCGCCGTCGAGCGAAGTGGACCGGTGAGTTCGGAAAATGGATACAACGATGGCTAGGCCAACCACAACTTCCGCGGCGGCCACCACCATGACGAAGAAGGCGAAAACCTGCCCCTCGACATTGCCCCACATTCGTGAGAATGTCACGAGTACGAGGTTGCATGAGTTGAGCATGAGTTCTACGCCCAGCAGCGCGATGATCGCGTTGCGCCGGGTCAGAACGGCGATGGCACCGATAGTGAACAGCACCAGCGCAAGAATCACGTAGTACGTGAGGTTCACTTGGATTCCTCCTCGCCTTGTTCGATGTTGTCGCCCGGTTCGATAGCGGGCTTGTTCTTGCCCGGTTTGATTTGGGACGACGACGGGTACTGCGGCGCTGCCTCACCCGGCATTCCGGGTAGCCCTGAATTGGGGACATCTGCCTTGGGACTCTCAAATTCGCCGCGGCGGATACGATCTGCCGTGGCAGGTGAGATCTGGCCAACATGCCGGGCCTGCCCGCGAACACGCAGTACGCGAGGAACGGAATCCTCGACTTCTTTGCCACCTGCTGTCAGGGCCGGGTTAGTTGCAGAGTTGGACTCCGCATACACGCCCGTTGGCGGCTTCTGTCCAATGTGGCGGCCGGTGGAAGCGTAGGCCTCCATCTTGGCATCCGCCAGTTCCGGCTGAGTGATCTTGCGCCGGGTGCGTTCGCGATGCGTCAGAGTCATGGCTCCCAGTGCGGCAACCACCAGCAGGGTTCCCACAAGCTCGAGGGCCAGCACGTGATTTCCGAAGATGGAATGCGCGATAGCTTCCGGGTTGGTGGGTGCGTTCGCTTCCTTCATGCCCACCGCTTGCGGTGTCACTGCACCAAGAATCGCGCCAATCGCGATTGCGATGAAGCCCAGCCCGCCCAGAATGGCAACGGGACGCTGCCAGTTGAGCGTTTCGTGTGTGGTGTCCGAAGAATCTACGCCGATCATCATGAGAACGAACAGGAACATCATGAGGATCGCGCCCGTGTACACGGCCACCTGAACCACTCCCATAAAGGGCGCTTCAAGCATCGTGTAAAGGAAGGCCAAGCACACCATGACGGCAATCATGCAGCCGGCCGAATACACGGCGCGGCGTGTGATGAGCAGCCCGAATACGGACAGCACCACCATGACAACTGCAAGGGCGGCAAAGAGGAGGGTTTCGCCAGTGGAAATCTCAAGCGTTCCCATCATGCACCTCTCTCAGCATTTGGAAGTGTCGGATCGTCGGGGCGATGCTCGCGAACCCAATCAACCTGTTCGGAGACTGGGCCGGTCACTGATCCGCGGTAGTAATCGGCATCTGAGGTGCCCGGCACCATCGGGTGCGGGGCGGCGAGCATGTTCTCGCCCATGGGGGCCAGAAGATCTTGCTTCTCGTAGATCATTCCTTCGCGCGTGGGCCCGGCCAACTCGAATTCGTTGGTCATGGTCAGGGCGCGGGTTGGGCAAGCCTGAATGCAATATCCGCAGAAAATACACCGCAAATAGTTGATTTGGTACACCTTGCCGAAGCGCTCACCCGGTGAGTACTGGGCATCGGGCGTATTGGCACCGGCCTCCACGTAGATGGCGTCAGCAGGGCACGCCCATGCACACAGCTCACAGCCGATGCATCGTTCCAGCCCATCCGGGTAGCGGTTGAGGTGGTGACGGCCGTGGTATCGGGCCTGAGTTGGGACCTTTTCCTCCGGGTATTGTTCCGTGGATGTTGGGCGGAACATGGTGGAGAAAGTGACTCCGAAACCTGCAACGGGAGCGAAGAACTGGCCCACTGAGCCTTTTTGTGCCGGTCCCCAGAGCGCGGGATCCGGATCTGTGAACTGATTCTCAGACAAGTTCGCCCTCCTGAGTGGTCTGTAGCCGCGAAGCCCGCGGCGATGGTGGAAGCGATTGGCCGGGCATCGGGGGTACCGGGAAGCCTCCGGCCATCGCATCGAATTCTTCTTCCGGGCGAACAAATCCCGATTCTTCCGGGTCCTCGCCCGTATCTGATTCCTTATCGCCGAATATCCAGATGAGGACTATGGCGATGAGGAAGATAACCCCGATCCCGATGAAGAGGGTTCGCTGGGACAGATCTGTGAAGGAGGTGACGGCCCGGATAACCGCAACGCACACCACCCAACCCAGTGCCACTGGGATGAGCACCTTCCATCCCAACTTCATGAAGTGGTCATACCGCATACGCAGAAGCGTTCCTCGTACCCACACCATGACGAACATGAACACCCAAGTCTTGAGGAAGAACCACAGCATGGGTATCCAGCCCTGGTTGGGATCGCCGCCCCATAGGGAGTAGATCCCTGTCATGATCGGACCGGCTTGCCAGCCGCCAAGGAACATCGTGGTGGCGATCATCGACACGTTGAGCATGTTGATGTACTCGGACAGGTAGAACCACGCGAACTTCATCGATGAGTATTCGGTGGTGTGCCCAGCAACCAGTTCTCCTTCTGCCTCTGGCAAATCGAAGGGGAGGCGGTTGGTCTCACCAAACATACAGACCACGTACACGCAGAACGCCGGGAACAACGTGATGATGTTCCATACGCCCGCCTGTGATTCCACGATGCCGGACGTTGACATCGTGCCCGATGCGAGAAGCACTGTGACCAAAGAAAGCCCGAGTGCCAGTTCGTAGGAGATCATCTGGGTGGCCGAACGGACGGAGCCGAACAACGGCAACGTGGATCGGCTGGACCAGCCGCCGAACACCAAGCCGTATTCTCCGAGCGCCGCAACGGCGAGCAGGAACAAGAGTGCAACCGGCGAATCCGCTAGCTGAAGTGGCGTGTTGATCCCGAATATGGAGACCTCAGGACCCATCGGCAATACGGCCATCAGTATGAAGGCGCATGCCGCGGCAAGCACGGGCGAAACGAAGTAGATAATCTTATCCGCGCCCTTGAGCCAGAAGTCCTCCTTGATGATGAGCTTCAAGGCGTCAGAGAACGCCTGACCGAAGCCCAGAGGCCCAACACGGTTGGGACCCAAGCGGTTCTGCATGAAACCCAAGCCACGGCGTTCCACCCACAGGGCGAGAATCACCGAAAGGATGAGGTACAGGACGATGAAAACGGCCTTGATGACCCAGATCCACCATGTGTCCTGTGAGAAATCGGCAACCTGACCGGCTGCCACGATTGAAGGATTCACTTTGTTACCTCCAAAGCGACCTGCTCACCAGCGCGAACGCCGAGAGCCGAGATCTGACAGCCCACCGAATTCTGTGGGACCCACACAACACCTTCTGGCATCGGTCGGATCACCGCGTCAAGGGTGAGTTCCCCGGATGGTCCGGAGAGTGTCAATTGTGAGCCGATTCCCGCGGCCTTGGCTGTTGCAGCGTCCATGACGGCAACGGGCTTACGTGCGGTTCCGGCAAGATGTGGCTCGAAGGCCTGCAGCGATCCGGCGCCCAGCATCAGGCTCCAGCTTGCGAGCACAGCGTGCCCGGCGGCAGGTGTGGACGTCGCGGCAGCACCCACGCTGGGAGCTTTCAGGCGCGCGCCATCCCAGCCGTGGAATTCGCTGATCTCGGTGACTGCATCGGCTAGGGAGCCGAGTCCGAGGTCTGTTCCCATCTCGAGGGCCAGTTCGTTCAGCACCGTGCGATCCGGGCGCTGAACGGAAGTGAGCACCTGCCCGAAGGGGCGAATGCGCCCCTCCCAGTTCACGAAGGAGCCGCCCTTTTCGGCTGGCGGAGCAACGGGAAGAACAACGTCTGCCCTATCGGAGATCACGGTTCCGCGCACTTCCAGCTGCACAACAAATCGCGCAGCGTTGATTGCATCGCCCGCCCCTTTGGGAAGGTCAGCAAGCTCAACGCCCGCGAGTAGGAGCCCGTCCAATGATCCATCGGCCGCAGCGTCCAGAATCTGCTGGGTGTTGCGTCCGGGAGTCTCAGGAAGCGAGTCAACGCCCCACACTGCAGCCGTATCAACGCGAGCAGTCGATTCAGCAACCGGGCGCCCGCCCGGAAGCAGCGCACCAAGCGCACCGGCTTCAATGCTGCCACGATCACCGGCACGGCGCGGGATCCACGCGATGCGTGCACCCGTTCGTTCGGCAAGCCGCAGCGCGGCGGATAGTGCGCCAGGGGCATCTGCTGCGCGCTCGCCCACAAGGATGATGCCGCCTTCTGCCAAGCCGTCAAAGCTGGGATCGCCGGAGGCGAGTCCATCGAGCAGAGAAGCTTCACTGCCGGGAGCAGCTGGGATAAACCGGGCACCCATCTTCGAGGTTCCGCCAGTCTCATAAGCGGAAACAACGGATACGTTCACGGTTCCGGCCAAGAAGCCCTTGCGCAGGCGCAAGAACACGGTGCCGCATTCCTCTTCGGCCTCAAAACCAACGGTCAACACGTGGCCGCCAGTTTCCAGATCCTTGTAGGTGACACCTAACCCCGAACCCGCAACCGTGGAGCCGATGAAGGAATCTTCTTCGGCTGTCACTGGCCGCGTGCGGAAATCAATATCGTTCGTGCCAAGAACCACGCGGGCGAACTTGGAGTACGCGTAGGCATCTTCCATCGCCAAACGGCCACCTGTCAGAACGCCAACGCCGTTGGCTTCCTTGAGGCCGCGCGCAGCAACGCTCAGAGCGTGTGGCCACGATGTGGGAATAAGTTGGCCCGATGCCGCATCGCGTACCAGCGGAGCCTTGAGGCGGTCAATGCCATCCTGCCACGGGAACGCGAAGCGATCCTTATCGGTGATCCACTCCTCGTTGACCTCAGCATCCTCACCGGCCATGCGGCGAAGGATTGTGCCGCGGCGGTAATCGATGCGGATGGCAGAACCCGAGGCGTCGTGTTCAGCAACAGAGGGCACGGACACGAGATCAAATGGGCGCGAACGGAAACGGTAGGACGCGCTGGTCAAGGCTCCCACGGGGCAAATCTGGATGATGTTGCCGGAGAAGTAGGAGCTGAAGGGACGGCCCGTGGCATCCTCTTCGGAATCGGCCACGGGGCCGGCTGAGAAGCCACCCTCGAAGCCCAACGTGCCGAAGGGGCCGGCGTACTGAGCACTCACGGCGGCCGGCGCATTGCCGTCGCTCTCCGTGAATCCAAGAACGCTCGAATCGAAGTTTCCGATCTGGGAGCCGTTAAGCGAGTGCACGCCGTATCCCGGTGTGCCGCCACCGCGGCCCTGCAGCTGGATGAAACGGTCGCCAGCAATCTGACTCTGGAAGCGCGTGCAGCGCTGGCAGAGAATGCAGCGATCGCGATCCAACAGGATCTGCGAGGAAACCTGAATCGGCTTCGGGTAGGTGCGCTTGACATCAATGAAGCGGGACTTGGCCCGGCCTTCCGTCATCGCTTGATTCTGGAGCGGGCATTCGCCGCCCTTATCGCATACCGGGCAGTCCATCGGATGGTTGATCAGCAGGAACTCCATGATCCCGTGCTGGGCTTTGAGTGCCACATCCGATGTGTGCTGGGTATAAACCTCCATGCCAGGCGATACAGCTTCCGCACACGATGCCGCAGGCTTGGGCATTTTGGCTAGATTGCCATCGCGCCCCGGACGCGCCACTTCCACCAAGCACTGGCGGCAGGCGCCTGCAGGCTTGAGAAGAGGATGGTCACAGAAACGCGGGATGCGAATTCCCGCCTGCTCAGCGGCACGGATGATCATCGTTCCCTTGGGAACGGACACTTCCTTGCCGTCAACCTTGAGCGTTACGAGTTCACTCATCGAACACCCACCTCACTGAACAACGTAGATTTCTCATGGGGGAAGAGTTCGCGCGCTGGCGTTGTGTAGCCAGCCTCGAACTCATCACGGAACAGCTCGATACCAGACTTGATCGGAGTAGCCGCTGCATCGCCCAGAGCGCAGAATGACCGGCCCTGAATGTTTCCGGCGATTTCGTAGAGCAGGTCAACATCTCCGGGCTGGCCCTTGCCTTCTTCGAGGCGGTGCATGATCTGGCGCATCCAGAACGTGCCCTCACGGCAAGGCGTGCACTTTCCGCATGATTCGTGCTGGTAAAAGTCAGTCCAACGGGAGATCACGCGAACAACAGAGACGGTTTCATCAAACATCATGAGGGCACGGGTGGCCAGCATGGAGCCGGCCTCCTTGACCGAGTTGTAATCCAGCGGCACGTCCAAATGATCGGGCGTGAACAAAGGCGCGGAAGAACCTCCCACAGCCCAGAACTTCAGGTTATGGCCCTCGCGGATACCGCCAGCATATTCGAGTAGCTCGCGTCCGGTGATGCCCAGAGGAGCCTCGTACTGGCCGGGGTTTGTTACATGGCCCGACAGGGAGAAGAACCCATGTCCATTGGCTGATTCGGTTCCCAAGTCCTGGAACCATTCCTTGCCGTGGCGCACAATGCCCGGTACAGAGGAAATGGTTTCAACATTGTTAATCACCGTGGGGCGTGCGTACAAGCCCTCGGCAGCAGGGAACGGAGGCTTCAAGCGTGGCTGGCCGCGCTTGCCCTCAAGGGAATCGAGGAGTGCCGTTTCTTCGCCGCAGATGTATGCGCCAGCGCCGGCGTGAACCGTGATATCCAGATCGTAATCACCGTTCGGGCCCACGCCCTTGCCGATCAGCCCAGCTTCCTTGGCTTCACGCACGGCCGCCATGAGGCGCCGATACACGTGAACAACTTCGCCGCGCAGGTACACGAAACCATGATGCCCGCCTACGGCGAGAAGGCAGATCGCCATTCCCTCAAGAAGCGTGTGCGGGTTCGCCATGAGCGCCGGGATGTCCTTGCAGGTGCCAGGCTCTGATTCGTCCGCGTTCACCACAAGGTAGCGCGGGCCACCGTCCGGTGCTGGAAGGAAGGACCATTTCAGCCCGGTTGGGAAGCCTGCGCCTCCGCGCCCGGCAAGCCCGGCATCCTTCATCAGCTGGGTGAGTTCACCTTCGCCGTAGCCCCAGGCCGTCTCCAACGCTTCGTAGCCGTGGTTCTTCTTATAGGTCTCGAGAGTCCAAGAACGCTCCTGATCCCAAATCTCTGAGATCACTGGTGTGAGAGTCACTTCGCCTGCCCTCCGTTTCCATGAGCGATCCTTATACCCGCGAGTGAGGCGTGGCCAGCCGATGGGCCTTCGTCCACGTGTCCATCTTCGAAACCGGCAAGCACGCGCTCGGTTTCCTTGAAGGTGTGCACCTTGTCCGCACCACGCGTGGGGTGAATATCTTTGCTATCGCGAATATCGTCAACGATCTGCCGTGCACTCGCCGGGGTCTGATTATCGAAGAATTCCCAGTTCACCATGACAACCGGTGCATAATCGCAGCCCGCGTTGCATTCGAGGGCTTCCAGAGTAATCTTTCCGTCCGCCGTGGTTTCATCGGAGCCGATTCCTAGGTATTCGGTCAGATCGTCCCAGATCGTATCTCCGCCCATGACCGCACACAACGCATTCGTACACACGCCCACGTTGTATTCGCCGTTTGGATGGCGGCGGTACTGGCTGTAGAAGGTTGCCACGGCGGAAACTTCTGCTCGGGTCAGCCCAAGGATGTCCGCCGTCAGGACGATGCCCCGTGGGGAAACGAACCCATCCTCAGATTGAATGAGGTGGAGGATCGGCATGATTGCTGAGCGTCCCTGAGGATAGCGGCCCAGAATCTGTGCCGCCTCATCACGCAGCCGTTGCTCTACGGCTGAGTCAAAATTCTGTTCCATTAGCGGTCAACACCTCCCATAACCGGATCGATCGATGCCAAGCATACGATGGCATCAGCCAGTAGCCCGCCTTCCGCCATCATGGACAATCCCTGAAGGTTGCGGAAACCCGGATCGGACACATGAGCGCGGTAGGGCCGCGTGCCGCCATCGGACACGAGGTGGCATCCCCATGTGCCCTTGGCGTGCTCAATGATTGTGTAGGACTGGCCGGCCGGCACGCGGAATCCCTCGGTCACCAGCTTGAAGTGGTGGATGAGCGATTCCATCGATTGGGTCATGATCTCTTCCACGTGTTCGTGGGAGGTTCCCTGGCCGTCGGAGGCGATGGACAGCTGAGCTGGCCATGCGATCCGCTTGTCCTCAACCATCACCGGCTGGCCCTCACTTGCATCGAGGCGATCGAGCGCCTGATAGATGATTCGAAGGGACTGGTGGCACTCCTGCACACGCACCCACGTGCGGTTGTAGGCGTCCGATTTATCTGCGGTTGGCACGTCAAACGTGTACTGCTCGTATCCGCAGTATGGCGCCGATTTACGCAGGTCCCACGGGAGGCCCGCAGCCTTGAGCGCCGGGCCTGTTTGCCCGAGAGCCATGAGGGCGGGCATGGAGAGAACGCCAACGTTCTGGAAACGCTTCTTGAAGATTGGGTTCTCGCCCACGATATCCCACATGTCCAGCAGAGCCTGCCGAACGTTCGGGAGCACTTCGCGTGCGTAATCGGTTGTACCGGGAGTGAGGTCCTCGGCTACACCACCGGGGCGAATGTACTCATTGTTCATTCGCAGGCCAGAGATGCGTTCGATGATACGGAGCAGATCTTCGCGGCCACGGAAGCCGGCGGTCATCATGGAGGTCGCGCCCAGCTCGTTCAAAGCGGAGCCGAAGGCGATCATGTGAGAAGCCATTCGCGAAAGCTCCATCATGAGAACGCGAATTTCTTGGGCGCGCGAAGGGATTTGATCCTCGATGCCCAGAAGCTTTTCAATTCCCATGCAGTAACCGACTTCTTGGAAGAAGCAGGCCGTGTAATCCATGCGGGTGACGAAGCTGACGCCCTGAGTCCAGGTGCGGTACTCCATGTTCTTTTCGATACCCGTGTGGAGGAAGCCCGTGGCGCCGCTAATCTGGCGAACGTATTCGCCGTCCAGCTCCATCAGGAGGCGGAACACGCCGTGCGTTGAGGGGTGAACGGGGCCGATGTTGACAACAATGCGTTCTTCGGCGATTTGGGCCGCCTCGGAAGCGATGTCAGACCAATCGCCACCAACCGCGTCAAACCCGGGAAGGCCGTCCATATCCGCTTCGGTAGCACCACTCGTAGCGTGGAATGGTTGTGAGGTCATTAGTTGTATTCCCTCCGTGTATCCGGTGGCGGAATAACCGCGCCCTTGTATTCCACTGGGATGCCGCCTAGCGGGTAATCCTTGCGCTGGGGGTGGCCCACCCAATCATCGGGCATGGCAGAACGGGTAAGTCCGGGGTGACCGTCATAGATAATCCCAAGGAGATCCCACGCCTCGCGTTCAGGCCAATCATCACCGGGATAGAGGGGAACAATGGAGGGCATGTGAGGATCATCGTCCGGGCATGTCACCTCAATCCCGATCAACCGGTTGTGGGTGATGGAGAAGAGCGGGAAGTATGAGTGAAGCTCGCGGCCATGATCGTTCGGGTAATGAACGCCTGACACGCCTAGGCACATTTCGAACCGGAGGTCCTGATCATCGCGCAGATACTTCATGGCGGCCAGAAGATGCTCGCGCGCAACAAAGATCACCAGTTGTCCGTTTTCTACAACAACCTTTTCGATTGCTTCCTGCGGAGCAATGCCATCAGCCGTATACAGCTCGATCAGGATGTCCACAACTTCATCGAACCAGCCGCCGTATGGCCGGCTGGAGGGCCGTGCCATGACTTCGGTGTGCTGGAGCCCGCTGAACCCTGAGGTATCCCCAGATCCTTGAACTCCCCACATGCCCTTCACCTCGCGAAGGACCGATGGCTGGGGGCTACCGGGCGTCAGCGCGCCCTCGTTGTTTTCGCTCACGCGAGCAACCCCTTCATCTCGTGCGTTGGTGTTGCGGCCATCGCGGCAGCCTCTGCCGCCCGCGCCGCCGCCAAACGCCTCTTCTTTGTAATCTTGTGCTCGTGCTGGACGTGCTTACGCAGCTCCAGCACGGAGTTGATCAGCATTTCCGGACGCGGAGGGCATCCCGGCAGGTAGATATCCACTGGAACGATGTGGTCACAACCCTGCACGATGGCGTAGTTGTTGAACATTCCGCCGGACGAGGCGCATACGCCCATCGAAATAACCCACTTGGGATCTGCCATCTGGTCATACATCTGGCGTACAACTGGTGCCATCTTCTGGCTCACACGCCCGGACACGATCAGCAAATCGGACTGGCGTGGGGAGGCACGGAAAACCTCCATGCCGAAACGCGAGGCGTCAAACCTAGGCGTACCGAATGCCATCATTTCGATGGCGCAGCACGCCAATCCCATGGTCACAGGCCACTCGGAACGTGTCACGGCCCAGTTGGCAACCTGTTCGACCGTGGTCATCATGATCCCGGATCCATCATCTTCATGTGCCATGTGTTACCTCCTCAGTCCCACTCGAGCCCACCGCGGCGCCATTCATAAACGAATGGCACGGTGATAAGAAAAATAAACGTCAACATAGCCACAAGCCCGAACATGCCCACCGCTTCGAAGGAAACGGCCCACGGGTACATGAACACAACCTCGATATCGAAGATAATGAAGGTCATGGCCGTCAGGTAGTACTTCACAGGGAAGCGGCTGGTTGGGCCGGCCGAAGGCGTCGCCTCAACGCCGCACTCGTAGTTTTCCAGCTTGACCCTGTTGTAGCGGTTTGGACTCAGAATCGCGCTCAGTACCAAACCCACAATGGCCAAGAAGAATGCGGCAACGATCATCACCAGCAATGGAACATATGCGTTCACCGGTTCTCCACCTGCTCTCTACCCTTACAACACACTAATTGAATACTGTCACAGATCATGCTTTAGGAACTGCCTTTGCCAAAGAAGCAATCGTTCGGTCCATCCAATCGCCACCGGTTCTGTCATAACAATCCGATAGGAGCTTCATGACGAACCGCATGAGGGTGGGCCTTGGTAATCCGTACTTCACGCATAAATGCATGATTTCCGGCCGTTCAATGAGGGCGGCAAAAATCCTCCCCATGGAGTAATAGCCGCCCAATTCTTCGCGCAATTCCCGCGGATACTCGGACATCGCCGCATCCTGGGAGCTGACGGTTGGGCGTTTGAGTGCCTGACTGATCGCATCCGCGGCAAGCCGCCCGGACTGAAGCGCGTAGGCAATGCCCTCACCGTTGAATGGGGAAACCATTCCGCCCGCGTCCCCAACAAGAAGGAGTCCGGCATCGTAATGAGGTTTGCGGTTGAACGCCATGGGCAGCGCCGCCCCGCGCAGCGTCCCCACCTGATTTTCTTCCGTGAAGCCCCACTCGGACGGAACGTTAGCCATCCAGTTGGCAAACATGGCCCGGTAATCCAAGCCCGATGGCTTCGCCGTGGAGGAGAGCGAACCCAGCCCTACGTTGACGAGCCCATCGCCCACGGAGAAGATCCAGCCGTATCCCGGCATAAGATCGGAGGCCCCGGGCTTGCCCTCCCAGAGCTCGAGATGGGATTCCATCATCGAATCCCCCGCACGCGGGGAGCGGAAGTAGGTTCGGTGGGCAACGCCCATCGGGCGCCCCAGATCCTTCTGCCTGCCAGCATTGGTGGCAAGGCGAGCCGATACTCCCCCGGCGTCAATAACGAAACGTGCGCGGTACTCGCGCGGTTCGCGGCCAGCGCCAGCCTTTGCGGCTACGCCAACAACGCGGCCCGTGCGTTCGTGCCGGATCGGCGCTGTGACCGTCACGTTTTCTTCGAGCCGCGCACCCGCTTCCTGTGCCCTGCTCATGAGGATCGCATCAAGCTTTTCGCGCGGTGCGGCTAGCCCGTAGTTTGGCATGCTGACCAGTTCGGGCCACGGCACCTCGACGCAGTGCCCGCCACCGTAGGTTCGTAGCCCGGTATTGCGCGCCCAGCCCGTGGTATCCACACCCATTCGGATGAGTTCGGCTACAGCGCGCGGAGTCAGGCCGTCACCGCATATTTTGTCGCGCGGGAACGAGGATTTCTCCAGTACTAGAACGTCGCATCCTAGGTTGGCTAGATAGTAGGCTGCAGCGGCACCTGCCGGTCCACCGCCGACGACGACGACCTCCGCCTCGTTCGCCATCTCGCCTCCATCGTTCTCCTAAGCGTGCGTCTTGGCACACGGCCCTCATCCTACGCGGCAAGCTGAAGGGAAGAGAAACGAAAAAGCACGCATTTACGTCAGTGTTTTGTTGCGAAATACGTTTGATAGCGTGATGTCACACACGTGTAGCACGATGTAACGCTACAATCCCCCCGGAAAGGTTGCGGTAGCCAACCTGACGCCAACCAGCGGCCTGAATGTTGCGGGCAAGTTCCTCTTGGGCCGGCCATGCACGGATTGATTCGATGAGGTAATCATAAGCGGCGTTATCCGAGGAGAATCCCTGACTGAGGGCGGGCAGTGCCGTGTTCAGATAGAAGTTGTAGAGCGATCGGAACGGCGGCCATGTAGGTGTTGAGAATTCGGCGATCACGAGCCGGCCTCCCGGCTTGGTGACCCGGCGCATTTCTTCTAGCGCCTTCTGTGGATCGTTCACATTGCGCAGGCCGTAGGAGATGGTGGCCACATCAAAGTACTCATCCTCGAACGGAAGATCCATGGCGTCACCTTCCACGAAGGTGAGATCGGGATAGCGCCGCCGCCCTTCAGCGATCATGCCTTGAGAAAAATCGCACGCCACAACGTCCGCTCCCTTGGCGGCGTAGGCGGCTGATGATGTGCCGGTGCCCGCCGCTAGGTCGAGAACGCGCAGCCCTGGCTGCGCGTTGATCGCAACGGTCACGGCCTCCCGCCACACACGTACCTGCCCTATTGTCATGAGGTCATTCATGATGTCGTACCGCGCCGCGACTTCGTCAAACATTCCTGCGACTTCGGTTGGCATCTTCTTCAGCGTTGCTCGGCTAGTCATGATGGTATTCAACCACGGCCACCGGCTTTCCCCGAACTACATGCCATGCAATAGGCTGTATGTAGACAGTGGGAGGAACAACTCATGACCGCATACCCCTTTATTCCGCGCAACACACGCTTTTCTGGACGCACGTGGTTAACAGCCTTGCTGGTGCCGATCTGCGCACTACTCATCGCATATCTGCTCACCGTCGTGTCCCTCGCGTTGTTGCCCAACCTCATGGATCTCCTTGAGATGGACGATTCGATGGACGATATGGGGCTGATGCTTGAGGACGCAGTTGCGTCCGCAACCGCAGACCTTCCGGGAATCTGGCAACGGGCCTTCTTGATTCTTGTAGCCAGCCTTGGCGTTCCCATCACGCTAGCCGCGCAGATGTCAGTGAGTATCGGATACCCCGGAATTCCTGACGAACAGGCCACGATGGACGCCTCGATGTGGGCGATGCCCCTCACCCTGACGGTCATCATCGCGTCAACAATCGTGTGGGCACATCGCCGCGAAGGCCGCAGAATACGCAACTCCCAGCCACTCGTGTGGCTTCCGGCCCTCATCAGCGGTGCCGTCACTGGGTTGGTGGGGGTTCTTCTCACTCTTCCAAAGTTTGTGGACGTATCGATCGATCAGCTTGATCTATCTGATCTCATGGGTTCCATCGGTGCTCCATCTGATACCGCTGATATCGCCCCAACGTTAAGCGCATCGCTCACCGTTGGCCCGAGTGCTGTGTACGCACTGCTTGGCGGTTTCGCCGTTGGGTTCCTCGCTGCGGCGCTCGGGCGCCTATCCAGCGTTCCAGCAAAACGGGAGCTCTACGCCGTTTCGTCCATCCCTACTTTGGGCCCCACGGTTGTTCAGGCCATCAGAATCACGTTGGGAACAATTCTGGGGGGAACTATCATCTCTGGTGCCTACCTCACCACGTACGCACTGTTCAATCTGGACGGAGCTCCCGCTTCGATCATCTTCGCCCTGTTCCCCTTCTTCATCAATCTCGGGTTGATCGGGATGATCGGTGCGCTCGGAGGCTCGGGTTCTGCCGTCATCGATGTGATGGATGAATATGACTCGGCTAGCGGCCTCCTCTTTGAGAGTGCCTCGTGGTACATCCAAGTGCCCATGGCGCTCCTTATCATCGCGATTGTGATAGGTGCTGGCCTGAAGTGGGCGCGAACGCGCGATCCGCGTTTCGAGCGCAACGTACTGGGACACTTCTTCCTTCCCGTGTTCTTCCTTCTCGCTGGCACATGCGCCATCGCGCTCAACCAGCTAGCCATGTCCCTATCGGCGGATATGTCCGGTGAAGCCGCCTCTGCCACCATCAGCGCTCAGGTTTCGTGGACTGGGTTGCTCTGGTATCTAGGCATGGGTCTCATCATCGAAGGCATCGCTACCATTTCCCGCCCGAGCCCGCTCGTTCCCACCTATATCCCACAGGAATCACGCCATGCCTGAGCACGTGTCCGAACTATTCGATCCGCGCGTGTGGCGTCAGGTGGAAGGCTTCACTTTCACTGACATCACCTATCACCGCGGGATTGGCCCTAACGGGGATCTCCCGGTTGTGCGTATCGCATTCGATCGCCCAGAGGTCCGCAACGCTTTCCGCCCCGAAACGGTGGATCAGCTTTACACCGCCCTCGATCATGCCCGCCTCACATCCGATGTGGCGGCCGTGATTCTCACAGGCAACGGCCCCTCGCCTAAAGACGGCGGATGGGCATTCTGTTCCGGCGGGGATCAGCGGGTGCGCGGCCGGGACGGCTATCGGTACTCGGACGGGCAGAAACCCGACCCGGCTAGGGCCGGCCGGCTCCACATCTTAGAGGTCCAACGCCTCATTCGGTCCATGCCGAAAATCGTGATCGCCGCTATCCCCGGTTGGGCCACCGGAGGCGGGCATTCCCTCGAGGTGGTGTGCGATTTGGCCATCGCTTCCGCGGAGCATGCGCGATTCAAACAGGTGGATGCCAACGTGGGATCCTTCGATTCTGGGTACGGCTCGCAGTTGCTTGCGCGTCAGGTAGGTGACCGGCGTGCCCGCGAGATCTTCTTCCTTGCGCGCGAGTACTCGGCACAGCAAGCCGAATCGTGGGGCGCGATCAACGAGGCCGTTCCACATGCCGATCTGGAAAAGAAGGCGCTGGAGTACGCCAGAATCATCGCCTCCAAGTCCCCTCAGGCTATCCGCATGCTCAAGTTCTCGTTCAACGCCCTAGATGACGGGATGGCGGGCATGCAGATGTTCGCGGGCGAATCCACGCGGCTCGCCTACATGACTGATGAGGCGCGCGAAGGCCGCGATGCCTTCTTGGAACGCCGCGATCCCGATTGGTCCGATTTCCCCTACTATGCCTGAGATCCTTATCGGGCCAACGCTAGAGCAAACGGCAGCCGCGCTGGCCAGCTGGGACAGTGGCATCCTGGCTCTTGCCCCCGCAAGTGCGAATCCCCACCAGTTCCACGAGGCTATCGCCAGCGCCCAGGCGCAGGGCCTACCGGACGAGGCCTGCGCCATCATGCCCACCTCAGGAAGCTCGGGCAACGGGAAGCTTGTTGTGCTCCCCCGCAGCGCCTTGACCTATTCGGCAACGGCCACCAACGCCACGCTTGGCGGACCGGGAAACTGGGCCGCCTGCCTTCCCACGCACCACATCGCGGGATTCCAAACGCTGGCCCGGCCAGCACTCACCGGCCACCGGGTCCTCAACGCGGGCCGCGGCACACCCGAGGAGATCGCCGCACTAGCCAGCCGCCTACCTCAGGGCGAACGCACCTACCTCTCTTTGGTCCCCACTCAGCTGGCGCGCCTGCTCGAATCCGCCCATGCCGGATCAGCCCGAGCATTCTCCGCGATCCTCGTGGGCGGGGCCTCCACACCCAGGCACACCCTTGACAAGGGCCGGGCTGCCGGCCTCAATCTGGTCACGACGTATGGGATGACGGAAACATGCGGCGGCTGTGCCTACAACGGCATTCCCATCGGTGACACGCAGATGTCCACCGAACTAGGCGGCCGGGTCATCATCTCCGGCTCTGTGGTGGCGCACGGCTACCTCGGCCACACGCCCTTCGCAGGCACCTACACCACCAACGATGCCGGCACCTTCACCGGTGGAAAGCTCCAAATCACAGGCAGGCTTGATCGGGCCATCACATCCGGCGGGCTAACCGTGCTGCCGGAACCAATCGAACGTGTACTGGAAGATGTGGGCGCGGGAGAATCCGTCGTCGTCGGTATTCCCGATACTCAATGGGGCGAACGAATCGTAGCCGTCACGTCTTTCAAGCTCGAAGCACCCAAGCAACGCCTGAAACCGCTCCTCGAAGCCCTACCCCACGAATTCCTTACCCCATCCGATCTGGGCCTCACCTCTCTGCCCTACCTCGAATCCGGCAAACCGGACAGGGTGCGTGTGTCCAAACTGGTTGCCCAGCACGGGTAGAATCAACGCTCGTGGCAACAGTCAGTGATTGGATCGAAGGAGCGCGGCTGCGCACACTCCCCGCGAGCGTGGCACCCGTGCTGGCCGGCACCGGAATCGCCTTCTGGATGGGGGGCGGATCGGCAGTTCGCGGGATACTCGCAGCCGTTGTGGCGCTCGCCTTCCAAGTGGGGGTGAACTTCTCCAACGATTACTCGGACGGCATCCGCGGAACCGACGATGTCCGCACGGGCCCACCACGCCTGACCGGCGGCGGGAAAGCCAAGCCCCGCACGGTCAAACTTGCGGCCTTCGCCTGTTTTGGGCTCGGCTGCCTAGCTGGCCTCATACTCGTGGTGCTGGCCCACACGTGGTGGCTGATTATCGCCGGGGCGCTGGCCGTGATCGCCGCATGGTTCTACACGGGCGGCAAGCACCCCTATGGATACTCCGGCCTAGGCGAAGTGTTCGTGTTCATCTTCTTCGGCCTGCTGGCCACCGCCGGGACAACCTACACTCAGGCCCTGAACGTCACGTGGCACGTGTGGGTGAGTGCGGCTGCGATCGGCCTGATTGCCTGCGCCCTCCTCATGGTCAACAACATTCGCGACATTCCCACCGATGAGATCGCCGGAAAAAACACGCTGGCTGTACGCCTTGGAGAGCTTCCAGCGCGCCTGACGTATGACGCAATGATCACACTTCCACTCCTCATGGCGCTGGCCTTCACCCCCGAACTGGGATGGTGGTTAGCGTGCCTCATCCCAGCCGCCGGGCTCACGATCCACAACCTCGTGCGCATTCATGCCCGCCACGCCACGGGAATGGCGCTCATCCCTGTTCTCCGCGATACGGGATTCCTCGAGCTTGCCTACGGGCTCGGGCTTGGCCTAGCATTCGCGATGAGCTAAGCACTTAGGAATTAGGCAGACACGTCTACTAGGATTGAAACATGGCAAGGATTGTGCCCATCGTTTTGGCCGTTGCAGTGTGGATTTTCGCGATCATCGATTGCGCACGCACTGACCGCGCATTGATGCCGGGGAAACTCTCCAAGGGCGCATGGATGGCACTGGTGATCGTCCTTCCCGTTATCGGGTCCTTCCTGTGGCTGTGGCTCTCGTGGAACACCAAGCATCCCGATGGTTTCGGAGATCTTGGCGGGACGCGCCGCCAGCCACCCAAGGGCCCCGTTGCCCCGGATGATGATCCCGAGTTCTTGGCTAGGCTTGACGCTGAAAACCGCTTCCACGAATGGGAGCGTAAGCGCCGCGAGGAAGAGGAAGGCGAAGAGGAGGCCTAGTTGGCCTTCACTTTCCCTTGTTTTCAGCGGCGCGGGACTGGCCCGGCGTGACGTCGCGTGCCGATGCCAACAGCGCAGCGGCCGGTTCCTCATAGCCAACTGCGGTGAGCTGACGGTCAATGAAGGTCAACGTAGTGACCGAACACAGCGCGCACTGCCGTTTGCGCGGATCGTGTGCCAGTGACCAACCCTCAACAAAGCTCCGCATCGTCCAGATCGGAAGCTGATGGGACACCAGCACGGCCTCGCCGCCTTCCGCCAACGTGAGTGCACGCCGGATAGCGCCGGAAAAGCGATCAACGATCTCCGTATACGGTTCTCCCCACGAAGGCTCGAACGGATTCGTGTACCACGGCCAATACTTCGGCGAGGCGAGTACTAGGCGGTTCTTATTGACATTGACGCCCTCAAACTTGTTGCCCGCTTCGATGATGCGTTCATCGGTCAGAATGGGCAATCCGGTGGCCTTAGCCGTTGGGGCGGCGGTTTCGCAGGCCCGCTCAAGAGGCGAAGCGATGATCGCACGAATATCATGGCCCGCAAAGTGCTCCGCCACTACCTCGGCCATATCGTGACCGAGCTGGGTCAGGTGGAAGCCCGGCTGGCGCCCATACAGTTCGCCTGACGGGTTATCTACCTCTCCGTGGCGAACCAAGTGGATTCGGGTGAGCTCACTCATGCGGTTTCATCGCTTTCTGCGCTTTGATCGCTTTCATCACTTTCGGCCAGCACGGCGCAGAGCTCTCCAAGCTGCACCATCTTCTCGTGCCCCAACTTATCCACGAGGTGCTTGCGCACAGACTGAACGTGGATAGGCGCGATCTTCACAAGGAAGTTATAGCCTGCTTCCGTGAGGGTGCAGTTCACCCCGCGCCGGTCATCTTCGCACGCCGTGCGCTCCACCAGATCAACGGATTCGAGCCGGCGCACCGTGTGGGTGAGCCGTGAGCGCGAATGGACTAGCCCATCGGCCAGCGTGGACATTCGCATCGTGTGACCGTCGGTTTCCGAGAGCTGGGAGAGCACCTCGTATTCGTTGAGTGATATCCCGGCTTCCTCAATGAGGTCATGGTTGAGCGCTTCGGCCAGCGTGGCCACAGCGCGCAGGTAGCGGCGCCATGCTTGTTGCTCGGCTGAATCCAGCCACTGAAACTCTGTCATCTCACGTCCTCTAACACGTGATGGGCGGTGCTATACGCAAAGGGCCCGGATCTCCGGGCCCTTAGTGTCACTTCTTGTTGCGGCGCTGGTGGCGCGTCTTACGAAGAAGCTTGCGGTGCTTCTTCTTGGACATACGCTTGCGACGCTTCTTGATAACGGAACCCACGGATTACCTCCGGACGTTGGAAAGAGGGGGCACCCCTCATATGAACAGTGATTATCGTACAGGCTAGCTAAGCTCGGGCGGAACTTCCCCGTATGGGGAATCGCGCCACATTACGCTATTCGCCGGCGGCCCTCTGATCTTCCGGGGCCTCGAACGCGCCGAGCAGCTCATCAACAGCGGATTTGGGCACACGATAAGAGTTGCCCACCCTGACCGCCGGTAAATCGCCTGAGTGCACCATTCGGTACACCGTCATGCGAGATACACGGGTCAGCTCGGCCACTTCTGCCACCGTATAAAACTGTGGCGCTGAGCGCGGTAGCTGCGTCATTAATCCGTCCTGATCAACCATCAACTAAGCCCGGCTCCAAGCCGGGACAATGCCACGATACATGACTCGGCAACAATAAGCCCGCATTTCATCGTGAATGGACGAAAACATCACCCCCCTTATCTCGGCAGGCTGAGTACTCTAGTGCCTATGCGGGATACTCATAACACGCCGGTGGCGCCGGTTCCCCACCGGTCCACTTGGCACAGGCTGCGGGACGGCGTAGATCACATCGCGCGCGAATCGCCAGCCCGGTTGGCGCTTGCCGTGTTTGTCATCATTATCTTGACTCTCACACTCCTGCTTCAGCTACCGGCCACCACCACAGCCGGTGTGCGCGCACCGTTCATCGATTCGCTATTCACCGCAACATCGGCCGTATGCGTGACGGGACTGGTGACCGTTGAGACGGCCGTGTTCTGGTCACCTCTGGGCCAATTCTTCATCGCGATTGGGATGATGGTGGGCGGCCTTGGGGTGATGACTCTGGCTTCGATCCTCGCCATCGCCGTGTCGCGGCACATCGGGCTGACCCAGCGCTTTCTGACCGCCGAGGAAACGCACACGCGCCTGGGCGAAGTCGGTTCCCTCGTGCGCGCCGTGGTGGTTGTTTCCCTGTCCGCCCATGCCGTCCTCTTCGTCTCCCTTCTGCCCTTCTTCCTGCGCCAGGGCGAAGCGCTGCTCATGGCCTGCTGGCATTCGTTTTTCATGGCCGCCTCCATTTTCAACAACGGCGGCTTCGTCATCATGCCCGAGGGGCTCGCCCCTCACGTTGGGGATTGGAGCCTCACACTGCCCATCATTCTGGGTACCGTTGTGGGGGCGATCGGCTTCCCCGTGCTCTTGGACATGTGGCGCAACAGGCGCCGGACGTCGCGCTGGAATCTCACCACGAAGATCTCGCTGGTGACGTACGGAGCGCTGCTCCTGTTGGGTGCCTTCGCGATTGGCGCCACCGAGTGGGGCAATTCCTTCCAGAATCTCTCCATGCCCGAAAGCATCAACGCCGCCCTCGTGCAAAGCACCACCGCTCGATCGAGCGGTCTTGCCACCGTCCCCATCGAATCCATGAACGAAAGCACATGGTTCATTCTTGACGCCCTCATGTTTGTGGGAGGAGGTTCGGCATCGGCTGCAGGCGGCATCAAGGTCACCACACTCGCCATCCTTGTCCTCGCGATCGTTGCCGAAGCCCGGGGAGATCGCGATACCGAGGCCTTCGGCAAGCGCCTTCCCCCGGATGTACTTCGCCTCGCGATTGCTGCCACCTTCCTTGGGGCCAGCCTTGTCGGGTTGGGCACGCTCGCACTCCTTCACATCACGGGCCTACCGCTGTCCAACGTGCTGTTCGAAGTGGTGTCCGCCTTCTCCACCAGCGGCCTGTCCACGGGAATCACGGCGGGCCTGCCGGACGCCGGCAAATGGGTACTGGTTATCATGATGTTCGCTGGGAGAACCGGCACGATGACGCTCGCAGGAGCGTTGGCGCTTCGTCACCGGCGGCGCGTTATACGCTTGCCTGAAGAACGTCCGGTCATTGGTTAGGAGAATTCATGGCGCAAGCTGATGGAGCTGCCCTTATCGTGGGGCTCGGCCGTTTCGGTTCGGCCATCGCCTCCACCCTCGATGATCTGGGGCGCGATATCCTCGCGATTGAACGGAACCCGGACATCGTGCAGCGATGGTCACACCGCTTCCCCATCATTCAGGCCGATTCCACGAATCTGGACTCCCTGGAGCAGGCGGGCGCTCGCGAGTTCTCCGTTGCGGTTGTTGGGGTGGGAACCGATATCGAATCCTCCGTACTGGTCACTGCCAACCTTGTGGATCTCAAGATCGGGCAGATATGGGCGAAGGCTATTTCGCGTTCACACGGCCGGATCCTGCGCAGGATTGGCGCCCACCACGTGGTGTACCCGGAGTTCGATGCGGGAGCGCGCGTGGCACACATGGTGTCCGGCAAGATGCTCGATTACATCGAAATGGAGGACGGCTTCTCCATTATCAAGATGCACCCACCGCGCGATGTTCAGGGCTTCACGATCGCCGAATCCAAGATTCAGGAGCGCTTCGGCGTGACTATCATCGGCGTGAAGTCCCCCGGCCAGCCCTTCGAATACACGCGCCCGGAAACCCGGGTGAGCCCGGAAGATATCATCATCGTTTCGGGGGATTCCGAGCTTCTGGAGGCTTTCGCGAACCGGTAGTTTTTCGGCGACGACGAGGTTCAATGTCAGGACTTTCATCCCGTTTCCTCGAATATTCTCTACATATCACACCCAAATCTATAGATGAACGAAGGAGCTTGGGCTACAGTTGTCTTTAACAAGACCCGCCAAGGCTAGTCTTACTGGAAGCAGTAGATCCTCAAATAGGCGGGTTATTTTTGTCTCGAGTACCGTTCAACAAACCTGAGCTATCGATAGCCCAGCAGGTCACACTCTTGCAGCAACGGGGCCCGCAAGCCGAAACTCCTCTGCTTACTCAGACCCTTCATCGAATGAGCTACTACCGCTTCTCAGGCTACCTTTGGTGGTTCTACGAGCCTGACCAGTGGGAGAAAGTACGTACCGGTACCACACTGCAGGATATTCTCAACCTCTATGCCTTCGACGCTACTTTACGTAGTCACATCATGAGACTGGCTCACTCGATTGAGGTTTGGCTCCGTGCTTCTTTTACCAATCACGTTGCTGAGAGGCACGGACCGATGGGCTACCTGAATCCAGCTATTCACGTTAGTCCAACATCCTTCGAGAAGGATCGTTCAAAGCTGGATGCCATGCTCGGAACAGACTCCACCGAACGTTTTGTTGTTGCTTTCACGCAGAAATACAGCGATCCACGACCGCCTGTCTGGATGGCCTGTGAGCTTATGAGCATTGGCTTGCTCTCGAAGTGGTACGACAATCTGAAGGAGGCAAGCTTACGGAAAGCGATTGCGAGCGAAGCAGGACTGAACCACCACGTCTTGTCGAGCTTCTTGAGGATGTTCACTGTCTTGCGTAACGGCGCCGCACACCATTCTCGCGTGTGGAATCGCCAGACTCCACTGCGTGGCGTCACTGTGAAGAGTCCGCCCAAACTGCTAGAGACAGCACTGGACGGAGCGGATGAATCACGAATTCATTACGTGCTTGCGATCGCCGCATATATAGTTCAACGTGTTGATCCGACGTCCCGCACCGTCGCAAGCTTACGAGACCATCTCCTCACAGCAGAAGACGAATGGCTAGAAGAAATGGACTTTCCATTCAATTTTGAGAACGATCCACTCTGGAATTCCGCTCCGAAGGCTTTCGCGAACCTGTAGTTTTTTGACGACGACGAAACCCACACCTTCCCAATCACACATCCTCCTTGTACCATTTCTGGTCGCGCCGGATTAACGCAGCGAACCGGCTGATCTACATCGTGACCGGCGATACGCTGTGCATACTGTCCGCTAGGGATCACTACGCCTGACGTGTGGGAGGGCGCCCGTATGCTTGAGGCATGGCAAAAGCACCTGCGATCACCTACACATGCACTGAATGCGGCTGGACAACGCACAAGTGGGTGGGCCGCTGCGCGCAGTGCGGCGCTTGGGGATCGCTCGATGAGGAAAACGTAGCGCGTACGCCGCAGGCTCTTGCCCCGGCAAGCCCCGCCAAGCCCATCACAGACGTGTCTGCAGAAGCCTCGGTGAAGCAGGCTACTGGCGTATCAGAGCTGGACCGCGTTCTCGGGGGCGGTCTGGTGCCGGGCGCGGTGATCCTCATGGCCGGCGAGCCAGGCGTTGGCAAATCCACCTTGTTGCTGGACGTTGCCGCCCGGGCCGCGCATCAGGCCAAAAGCGAGGGAAAGGCACCCGTCCTGTACATCACAGGAGAGGAATCAGCCTCTCAGGTGCGGCTTCGCGCCGAACGTATCGGAGCCATGGATCCGAACCTGCTCCTCGCAGCCGAATCCGATGTTTCGCGCATCATCGGGCATGTGAAGCAGGCCAAGCCCTCGCTACTTGTTATCGATTCGGTTCAGACCATTGCAGATTCCGGTGTTGATGGAGCCGCCGGTGGTGTGGCACAGGTTCGCGCAGTCTCGGCCGCATTCGTCGCGCTGGCGAAAGAAGCCTCGCTACCCATTCTCCTTGTGGGCCATGTGACCAAGGACGGCTCCATCGCCGGGCCACGCGTGCTTGAACACGTGGTTGATGTTGTGTGCCAGTTCGAAGGTGACCGCCACTCCCCTCTTCGTATAGTCCGCGCCGTGAAGAATCGTTACGGGCCAACCGATGAGGTGGGATGCTTCGAACTCACAGAGGACGGCATTGTTGGGCTTTCCGACCCCTCCGGCCTGTTCCTCTCCGCCCGGAACCGCACGGTTCCCGGCACATGCGCCACCATGACGCTCGAGGGCCGGCGGCCCATGCCCGTTGAGGTACAGGGGCTGGTTGTCCCGTGCGCTGGTCCTCCCCGCCGCACCACCAGCGGTGTGGATTCCCCGCGGGTCGCCATGATGGTGGCCGTACTGCAATCCCGCCTTGGTTTCGAACTGGACCGCCGCGACATCTTTGCTTCTACTGTTGGCGGAGCAAAGGCCAGCGAGCCAGCGGCCGATGCGGCCATCGCACTATCTCTCGCATCCGCATACCTTGATCTTCCCCTCGCTCCCGGCGTGATCGCCATTGGAGAGGTATCGCTCACCGGAGAGCTCCGGCCCGTGTCCGGGTTAAGCCATCGCCTATCGGAGGCGGCTCGGCTGGGCTTTACCGTGGCACTAATCCCTCAAGAAGGTGGCACCGGTAAGGCTGGTTCCTCCAAGCTTCCCCATGGGATTCAGGCCCGGCCGTGTGCGGACATCGTTGATGCTATGCGTTCAGTTCTGCCAGTGGACCAATAATCTACTCCAGCACAAACACGGCGCTCTCTTCGCCCGCCGCCTCATCGCCGAATGTGAGGGTTGCCTTGTAGGTTCCCGCTTGAGCGAGGTTGCTGGCATCGCACCCGCGGCCGCCTAGCCAGGAGAGGGTAAAGGACGTTTCTAGATCGCGATCCAGCAGCAGCTGCTTGCTTTCCTCACCCATCTCGCAGGTTTGGCTGGAAACGATCTGGTCATCTCCCGATGTCACCTCAATGTCCACATTGTCCCAGCCCACGTCCACATAGCAGGGCTTGGCATTCGAGGTGTTGTGGAGGTTGACCTTGAGAGGAATCTCCGAGCCAACGGCAGATGATTCAGGAATCTCTAATTGAGCATCAAGCATGCTGGTAGTGCACGCGACGGGCGCCCAATCCTTGACCGGATCTTCCCGCGGGACAGCCGCCGAAGAACCGCGCCCGTTCAACAGGTACAAGGCAGCACCCGCTAGTAGCACGATCCCGGCTAACATCGCCACGAAGATGATGATTCTGCGCCTGTTCTGAGCCTTCAGCGCAGGTGACTGCGTGGGCTTCTGGCGCTCGCGGGGTAGGCCCTGCCGCTTGTGTGGCTGTCCACTTCGCTGCATCTGCCCGCTGGGCCGCCGCGCCTGACCGCTGCGTTGTGCTGGTTGCCCGCTGCGTTGTGTCGGTTGCCCGTTGCGCTGGACTGGACGCCGCTGGCGCTTCTGTTGCTGGCCACCGCGCCGTGCAGGTTCCCCAGCTGCCGCCCTACGCCCCTGACCTTTGCTCGCGGCCGGTTTGGCCCTGCGTTGCTGTTGCTTCGCTCCGGTACCCGATGGCCGGGGCCGCCTCGCTTTCGGCCTTCCTGAACCCTCGCCTTGGGTGACGTGCACATCCGATGGACCGGGCAAATTCGGCCATCTGTCATTCCGCTTGGGCTGTTTTCTGCGCGGGCGCGATTCACCACGGCCCCTGTTCGGGCCCTTCTTCGATGGCTCATCGCGTTCGGAATTCACGCATCCCACGTTAGCCGATTCGCAGAGCCGGTTCGATTGGGGCACACTGAAACGGTGTTCTTCACCCTCATCGAATGGTTTGCCCGCCACGGCAGGCCCCTGCCATGGCGGGAGCCGGGATGTTCGGCGTGGGCCATACTCGTGTGTGAAGTGATGAGCCAGCAAACCCCCGTTTCCCGGGTGCTGCCTCGATGGCATATGTGGATGGAACGGTGGCCAGAGCCCAAGGATCTTGCGGCAGCCTCCCCTGCGGAGGTTCTCGTGGCATGGGACAAGCTGGGATATCCGCGCCGAGCACTTCGCCTGCGCGAATGCGCAATCGAGGTAACCACACAGCACGGCGGAAGCCTCCCACGCGATCGCGATGGCCTCCTTGCTCTGCCAGGGATTGGACCGTATACCGCAGATGCCGTCATTGCGTTTGCTTACCGCGAGCGCTCCACCGTTCTGGATACGAACATTCGGAGAGTGTTGTGCCGCCTGAACGGCACGGCGCTCCCTCCGGCCACGCTTCGCCAAGCTGAGATCGCCAGAGCGGAGGCACTTGTGCCTGCCGATGGCGAAGAAGCTGCGCAGTGGAACGCGGCCATCATGGAGCTAGGCGCTCTCATTTGCACGGCTCGCAACCCACAATGCGGGGAATGCCCACTGGCGGCTGAATGCCAATGGCTCAAGGAAGGCAAGCCAGCCAACGCAGCACCCCGTAAACCCCAAGGCTTCACGGGTACGCACCGCGAGGCCCGCGGAAAGATCATGGCCGTTTTGCGTTCGGCACACGCGCCGGTTCCCCGCGAGGCGCTACACAAGAATTCAGGGCTAACACAGGCCCGCTTCGATGCCGCACTCGACTCCCTGATTCACGATGGCCTCGCTGATCTCAGCGCGGCAGGCTACGAACTGCCCGCCGCCGAGCCCGCCAGCTGACACCCCATACCGCACGTTCGGCCATTAAGATATACACATGGAACCTCACATGCGCCTCCAGCGCCTCGCACAAGCAGCAATCGCTCTTGCGTTCGGCGCCATCCTGATGGGAATCGTGGGGTTACTGGCCGCGTGGCTCGGGCACGGCAGCTCAACTCACGTGGCTCTCATCCTGATCGTTCCCGGCGGCCTCATGGTTCTGGTGGCCGCCTACATGCTGGCCCTCGCGCTACGCGTGGATCCGGACGATTGGCGCCCCGCCTACAAGAAAATCGTACGAATGCTGGAGATCGCGGCAACAGTCGCGTTCCTCGCAACCGTAGTGACAGCCGTCATCGTGCGCGCCGATGGGCCGGCGCCCCAAATCCTGCTCATAGCACTAGTGGGCATTCAGGGCCCGTTTGCGATGTATTTGCTGACCCGCCAGCTGGTTCGCGCACTCAAGTAGCCCGAGGAACTCTCACTACCCGCCATTCAGCTCCTTGAGCATCCGGGTGTTGCCGAGCGTATTGGGTTTCACGCTGGCAAGATCAAGGAATTCCGCCACGCCGTCGTCGTGCGAAGAGAGCATGTGCTCATAAACGTCAATTCCCACGGGCGTTCCCTCAATCGGAGTAAATCCGTGGGCGGCAAAGAAATCTACCTCGAAGGTCAGGCAAAAAAGGCGCTGGAGTTCGAGCTCACGCGCCCGCTCTTCCAAGCGGTTCAAGATCAGGTGCCCAACCCCGGTTCCCACAACTTCGGGAGCAACGGCCAGCGTGCGCACCTCGGCAATATCGTCCCACAGCACGTGCAGGGCACCGCAGCCCACGATGAAACCGTCTCGGTAGGCCACAAAGAATTCTTGAATGTCCTCAAAGTAGCTGATGAGCTGTTTACGAACAAGAATGCCGCTGGTTATGTAAGGCGCGATAAGCGCAGCGATCGCCCGGGCATCGTGCGGCTTCGCGGGGCGAAGGTCAATGGTCACGAAGGTAGTCCAGCACTTTGCGGGCCGGACCGCCACGGGCCCTCGCTTTCTTCGAGCACCCGCGCCGCACACTCATCGTCCAGCACCAGATCGGTGGCAGCACCAGATCGCAACACGCCGATGAGGGCCTGCGCCTTAGCTGGCCCGGCGGCCACACACAGGCGCCGCGGGATCTTCTTGAGCTCGGCCGGGGTTGGGCCGGAGGCCCGGGAGTTGATCTCCAGATCGGAATAGCTGCCATCCGTTCGCACGAACACCGTGCACACGTCCCCCACCACGCCATCGCTGCGCAGTGACGTCATGTCCTTGTTCGTGAGATAGCCAGCGGCGTACACGTGGGAGGCGACGGGCGCGCTAAAGGCACCAACGCCAAATACGGCAAGATCGGCGTTCCTGCCCACTTCGCGGACCGTGGAGATCGAACGCTCGCGCCACAGGGCGGCACGCGTTGTGGCGTAATCGAAGAATGCGGGAACGGGAAAAGCCATCACTTTGGCGCCGTAGGCCCTGCTGAACTGGCCAAGCAGTTCACCAACAAACGGAATCCCACTGGTTCCCGGGTTGGCAGCACCGTTGAGCTGGACAACCGTGGCGCGTTCCAGCGCCTTCGGGACAAGGCGCTCGGCCACAGCGGATAGCGTGGTTCCCCATGCAACTCCGATCGTTGCCCCATCCGCCACGATGTCCGAAATCATGGCGCCTGCCATGGCAGCCACCCGTTCGAGGCGGCGCAGTTCGCTAGTTGGCTGGCTCACGGGCACGATGGTGACCGACACGCCGTAGATCTGGCTGAGCTTGGAGGCGGTTGTGGCGGCAGGTTCTTGGGGCGCGTGAAGGGTGATTCGCACCAGTCCTTCATCGCGTGCGGAGGCAACAAGGCGCGACACGGTTGATCGCGATAGCCCCATCTTTTTGGCTATCGATTCCATCGTTTGCTGCTCCATGTAGTACAAAAGAGCGGCCTCGTATGCGAGCCTTCTGCGTTCCAAGGTATCTACCACACCCCCATTGTGCACTAACTTTGCACAATCTCCCAGAATCTGTTTGCACGAATGCACATCAGCCATTTCGTATTCGAGACCAACAACACATATGTAGAGTAGTGCCGTGTCAGCTAAACAATTGAACTGCGATGTCGTCATCATTGGCGGAGGGGCTACCGGCGTGGGTGTCCTTCGAGATGCGGCAATGCGCGGACTAAAAGCAATCTTGGTCGAGCGCGTCGATCTCGCCCAAGGAACCACAGGCCGCTATCACGGCCTCCTACACTCGGGCGGGCGCTACGTCGTGTCCGATCCCGAATCGGCCACTGAGTGTGCCGAAGAAAACGCTATCCTCAAAAAGATTCACCCCGATGCCGTGGAAGCCACCGGTGGTCTGTTTGTTTCCGTTTCTGGCGACGACGAAGAGTTCCCGGACCGTTTCATCAAGGGTGCCGAAGCAACGGGTGTGCCATCTGCCGAAATCTCAGCTGCTGAAGCCCGTAAGCGCGAGCCACGCCTGAGCCCCAAGATTGCGCGTGCCTTCGAGGTTCAGGACGGAACCGTTGACGGTTGGCGCATGGTGTGGGGAGCGGTGGAATCTGCTCAAGAATATGGGGCCCAATGCCTCACCTACCATCGCGTCACCGATATTGACGTGAAGGATGGTGCGGTTCTTGGCGTCATGTGCCACGCCGATAAGACCGGCGAGGATGTGTACATCGAGTGCCGCTCGGTTGTGAACGCCGCTGGCCCGTGGGGTGGCCACATCGCCGCCATGGCGGGCGAACACGATGTTCAGGTTGTGCCCGGCCGCGGTATTATGGTGGCGATGAACCACCGGTTGGTGAACTCGGTGGTCAACCGCTGCGTTTACCCAGCTGACGGCGACATCATCGTCCCCGTCCACACCGTGTCCATCATCGGTACCACGGACGTTCGTGCGGACGATCCCGATCACTTGGTGATCGAACGCGAGGAAGTTCAGCAGATGCTGGACGCCGGCGAGGATTTGATTCCCGGATTCCGTGATTCGCGCGCTCTGCATGTGTGGGTGGGCGCCCGCCCGCTACTTCAGGACAAGCGTGTAGCTGCGGACGATACCCGTCACATGTCCCGCAACATGAGCGTTGTCAGGCACGATGTGCAAGGGCTCATTACCGTGGCCGGCGGAAAGCTCACCACCTACCGCCTGATGGCATCCCGCGTTGTGGATGCCGTGTGCGAGGAGTTGGGTGAAAACAGGCCGTGCCGCACCGCTGAAGAACCCGTGGCATCGGGAAGCAACTACAAGGTCACCCATCGCCTTGCTGATGTGGAGAAGGCCAAGAAGGCCGATCATGGGATGCCGGATCGCGATCCAGTGATCTGCGAATGCGAGTTCGTCACCAAGAAGATGATTACCGATCTGCTCGATGAGCAGCCGGATGCCACCTTCGATGATCTGCGCCGCCAGCTCCGTATCGGCATGGGGCCATGCCAGGGAGGCTTCTGCGCCTCACGAACCGCGGGCATTGCCCACGAACATGGCTGCTGGACCGCAGCTCAAACAAACGAACTGCTCCGCCTGTTTATGAAGAACCGCTGGGGCGGCATTTATCCGATCCTGTACGGCGCTCAGGCCCGCGAGGCTTCGCTGGACGATTGGATCTACCGCGGAACGCTCGATCTTGACGGCCTGCCCGTGACGGAGCTCCCGGCTGGTTCCGAACTACCTTCGGCAACCCGCTACCCGGCAAAGGAGGCAGTCAAGTGAGAACCGTAGTAATCGGCGCCGGCATCGCCGGCCTGACCGCCGCGATCATGCTGAACGAGGCTGGCGAGGACGTCACCTTGATCACCAAGGGCTTCGGCGGCCTTCAGCTCAGCCAAGGAACCATCGATATCCTCGATGCTCCCAAGCCATTTGATTCCGTGAAGGCACTGCCATCTGAGCACCCCTATCACACAATCACGGCTGATTCCGTACGCGAAGGAGTGGCAGCCTTCAACAAGGTTGTGCCTCTGGAAGGCAACGTGGAGGAAACCACCGTGCTGCCAACGGCGCTCGGAGCACTCCGCCGCACCTCCCTCTTTCCACCCTCCTTCGCAGCTGGGACGATCGAAGATGGTGCACAGTACCTCTTGGTTGGATTCAGTGGGCTGAAGGACTTCTATCCAAAGCTCGCCGCAGAAAATCTGGCCGTACAGGGCGTGAGCGCCAGAGCAGAACTGCTGAACCTCTCCGCACCCGGCGATACAGCGTTGGCATACTCGCGTTCTCTCGCAGAACCCGGTGCCGCTGAGGATCTGGGTGCACGCCTTGGCAAGCTTGCCAAGGAAGGCGAACGTGTTGGTATTCCGGCAGTAGTACACGAGAGTGAATGGGCACGGATTCAGGGCGCGTGCAGCGCTCCCGTGTTCCAGATCCCACTGCCACCGCCCAGCGTTCCGGGCCTTGAGATGAACGAGAGGCTCCGCCAAGAGTGCGCCGATCGGCGCATCCGGCTGTGGCTGAACGGCGAGGCCCTGGGCATGGACGTTGTTGCGGGAGCCGTCACGGCGATTCAGGTTCAGGTGGCCGGAAGCGTCAAGCACGTCAAGGCAGATACCGTTGTGTATGCCGCCGGCGGGCTGGATTCCGGCGCCTTCGTTCTGGATTCCTATGGCAAACTCTCCGATACGGTGTTTGACCTTCCACTCTTCCCATCCACCCAGTACGAGGATCTGGTGACTGGCGATTACTGGGGCGCGCCTCAGCCACTGTTTGCCGCCGGCCTCACGGTGGATTCGGATATGCGCCCGGTGGGCGAAGATGGAAACCCCGTGTACGGCAATCTATACGCAGCCGGCGGTGTGATTGGAGGATCCCAACGCCACGAGGAGAAGTCTGGCGAAGGCATCGCACTTGGAAGCGCTGCACAAGCAGTAGCTGCAATTCTCAGGAGGAAAGCATGACCGCTCTAGAGCATGCACAGGGGTCACTAGCACGCGCGAGCCTCGATAGTTGCGTCAAGTGCACCATTTGCGAAACTCAGTGCCCAGTAACGCGAGCAACGCCGCTGTTCCCCGGGCCAAAGTATGTTGGCCCGCAGGCTGAGCGCCTTCGCGATGGTAAGAACGTGGATTACAGCTTGGATTACTGCTCCGGCTGCGCCATCTGCACCACCGTGTGCCCACAGGGCGTGAAGATCGCTGAGATCAATGGCCAAGCCCGAGCCGTCATGAAGGCCCAGAACGGCGTTCCTCTTCGCGATCGCCTGATCACCCAGACGGAGTTGGAGGGCAAGCTGCTCACGCCGCTTGCTCCCATTGCTAACTGGGCTCTGGGCGTCAAGCCAGTTCGTAAGGTCATGCAGGCCGTTGTGGGCGTTCACGCTGACGCTCCGATGCCCAAGGCACAACCTCAGAGCTTTATGTCCTGGTTCAAGAAGCGCGGAGGCTCCAAGCCCAACCCGAACGTCAAATCCCGCGGACCACTGGTGTTCTTCCACGGCTGCGCTGGCGGCTACTTCGAGGTTTCCACCTCAAAGGCCACCGTCGAGGTTCTGGAGCATCTGGGCTACGAAGTCATCGTGCCGAAGCAGGGATGTTGTGGGCTTGCTATGCAGTCCAACGGTCTGCTCGATTCCGCTGCCAAGCTGGTTCGCAAGCTGTCGAATCAACTTCGCGAAGCTGATCGCGATCTGACGATCATCTCCTCTTCTGGTTCATGCGCCGGCATGCTCCGCCACGAGGCCCACGAAATCATGGGCCTAGAGGATCCGGAGCTGATGGATGTTGGTTCACGCATGGTCGAGACCTCCGAGTTCTTGGCTGAACTCATTCAGGACGGCGAGTTCCCCGTTGAGGATCTGCGCGCCATCAACACCTCGATCCCCTACCATCAGCCGTGTCAGGTGAAATCGCAGGGCATCGGTAAGCCTGCTATTGAGGTCATGGAAACCATCCCGGGCGTCACCGTGGTGGAATCCGGGCAGCCCTGTTGCGGTATCGCAGGGACCTACGGCCTGAAGAAGGAAAAGTTCGATATTGCCCAGAGGGTTGGCAAGCCGCTGTTTGACATGATTCAGGCAACTAACCCGAAGCTGGCAACGTGTGAGACGGAAACCTGCCGCTGGCAGATCCGCAAGGGCACGAATGCCGAAGTGATCCATCCAATTGAGCTGGTTCACGCGGCGCTCGGGCTGTCCTCCGTTCCCGAAGGTGCTTCCGTTTCTGGATAACCTGGTGGAAGGCGCTAGCACAATCTGAACATTATTTCAGAGATACTTTGGTCCCAGCGCATGTGCGCAGGGACCAAAGTTCTACATATCAGGTATTTTCCGGTACTGTTGTGGCGAGGGACACGTTCCACGCGTCCTTAAGCACCGATGCTGCGTCCGCAGCATTTTGTTAATCCATCAGGACCTGTTGACAGTATTGCCAACAGTTGATCGTCCTCAAGAAAGGACAGTCAATGACGACTAAGAAGTACATTGTAGCCATCGATCAGGGCACAACGTCCTCGCGCACCATTCTCTTCAACCACGCGGGAGAGATTGTATCCACGGGACAGCTGGAGCATGAGCAGATCTTCCCGCATGCCGGGTGGGTTGAGCATGATCCGCTGGAGATTTGGAACAACGTACGCCAGACAGTTGGCATTGCGCTGGCTAATGCTCAGACCAACCGTCACGAGGTAGCCGCTGTTGGTATCACCAACCAGCGCGAGACAACCATCATTTGGGACAAGAACACCGGTGAGCCCGTCTACAACGCCATCGTGTGGCAGGACGCCCGCTCGCAGGACATTGTCGAACGCCTTGCTGCTGATGGCGGTCCAGATCGCTTCCGCCCCATCGTTGGTGAGACTCTCTCCACCTACGCGTCATTGACCAAGATCATGTGGATTCTGGACAATGTTGAGGGCGTGCGTGAGCGCGCAGAAGCCGGCGATCTCCTGTTCGGCAACCCGGACACGTGGCTCGTGTGGCAGATGACAGGCGGGGTCAACGGCGGTATTCACGTCACCGACGTCACGAACGCTTCCCGTACCATGCTGATGGATCTTAAGACCCTCGAGTGGCGCGAGGATATCTGCGAGATCGCAAATATCCCGATGTCGCTTCTGCCGGAGATCAAGTCCTCTTCCGAAGTTTACGGCTACGGCCGCAAGGAAGGCCTTCTCATCGATACCCCGATTTCGGGCATCCTCGGTGATCAGCAGGCCGCCACCTTCGGTCAGGCGTGCTTCGAGCCAGGCATGGCGAAGAACACCTACGGCACCGGTAACTTCATGCTCATGAACACCGGAACCGAGCCGCAGATGTCCGAAAACGGCCTGATCACAACTGTGTGCTACAAGATCGGCGATCAGGCCCCGGTGTACGCCCTTGAGGGTTCCATCGCTGTGACCGGGTCGCTCATTCAGTGGCTGCGCGACAACCTAGAGATCATCCCGACCTCTCCGGATGTCGAAGCTCTGGCTGCAAGCGTAGATGATAACGGTGGCCTGTACTTCGTGCCTGCATTCTCTGGCTTGTTCGCCCCGCACTGGCGTGGCGATGCACGCGGAGTCATGGTTGGCATGACCCGTTACAACACGAAGGCTCACGTTGCTCGGGCCGCTTTGGAGGCCACCGCCTTCCAGACGCGCGAGGTTCTGGATGCCATGGAGGCCGATTCGGGCGTCAAGCTCGAGGAGCTTCGCGTGGATGGCGGCATGACCGCTAACAACCTGCTCATGCAGTTCCAAGCCGATGTGCTTGATACCCGCGTGGTTCTGCCCGTGGTTGCCGAGACCACCGCACTGGGCGCCGCCTATGCCGCCGGCATTGCCGTTGGCTTCTGGGACGGCGAGCAGGATGTTATCGATAACTGGAATGAAGCCAAGCGCTGGAACCCCGAGATGGCAGGCGAAGAACGTGATCGCTTGGTCCGTCAATGGAAGAAGGCAGTGACGAGAACGCTCGATTGGGTGGATGAAGACGCCTGAGCAAGGTAGCGTGTTACTGACTACGTATTAGAACTCCCAGTTCTAAGTAGGGCCCGGAAGCTGAAGCTTCCGGGCCCTAGACGCGTAACTACAACACAATTAAAGAAGGAGAAATGAGTGGTTTTGTCAGCAACCACATTCACTCCCTCAACAACTGCGGTGGCTTCTAGCCTGCCATTGACGGCATCGCTAGGGCTTGTGCCGCTGTTGTTGTTCTTCATCCTCTTGGGTGTTTTCAAGGTTCCGACCCACTGGTGCGCGATCGGTTCCCTCCTAGCAGCCCTCGCCATCGCCGTTTTCGGCTTCAACATGCCCGTTGGCCTATCGCTACTTTCAGCAACTCAGGGCGCAGCCTTCGGATTCCTCCCCATTTTGTACATCGTCATCATGGCGGTGTGGGTGTACAACTTGACTGAGAAGAGCGGGCGTTCAGAGGACGTCCGCTCCATCTTTTCCATCGTGGGAAAAGGCGATCAGCGCATTCAGGCAATCCTCATCGGGTTCTGTTTCTGCGGCCTACTCGAAGGTCTGGCAGGATTCGGGGCACCTATCGCCATCACATGTGCCATGCTCCTAGCCATTGGTATGCCGCCGATCAAGGCGGCGATAGTTGCCATGGTTGGAAACGCACTCAATGTGGGCTTTGGCGCCATGGCCATTCCCGTCACAACGGTTGCTCAACTGGGTGATTCAACACCAGAACTCGTGGCCTCCACGATGGGACGGATTACCCCATTCTTCTTGTGCTGGATTCCCGTCCTCCTTCTGGCCATTTACGATGGCAAGCGCGGCGTCAAGGACTGTTGGCCAGTTGCGCTGGTTGCGGGTATTGGCATGGCGGCCGGTCACTTCTTGGCAGCTAATTACATTTCTTATACGCTCACTGCCGTTTTTTCTTCGCTTCTTTCCTTCGTGCTAGTTGCGGTATTCGTTCAGTTCTGGACGCCTACAACCCCTGATGAGCAACGGTCAGCAGCATCGAATGAGAAACTCACACCCTCGCGCATCGTTCTCGGGTTGCTCCCCTATTGGCTGGTTGTGCTTATTTTCGGAGTGACGAAGCTCTGGACCGTTGGGATCGATATTCCTGCGTGGCTCGCTTCAACGGACATTCATATTCAATGGCCTGGCTTGTACGGCAACATTGTGGATGATTCCGGAGCCGTCTCTGAACTTCCCGTATTCAATCTCCAGTGGCTATCCTCGCCCGGCACGATGTTGCTGCTGACGGGAGTGATCGTTGCGGCAGTGTACGGCGTGAAAGATTCGGCAGGCCGCTTCCCCTACGCATTCAAAAGGGGCATGGGCGCCCTCCTGCAAACCATTTACGATCTTCGGGTCACCATCTTGACCATTGCCGCGATCATGGCACTTGCCTACGTGATGAACTTTTCCGGGCAAACGGTTGCCATCGGCACGTGGCTTGCCGCAACTGGTGCCGCATTCGCGTTCCTTGCGCCGGTTCTGGGATGGATCGGTACAGCCGTCACGGGTTCAGCCACATCCGCAGCGGCACTCTTTGCCAATCTGCAGTCCACTGCCGCATCCGCTGCATCCCTGAACCCAGAACTTCTCCTAGCCGCAAACGAAATTGGAGGCGGAATCGGAAAGATCCTCAGCCCGCAGAACCTCGCAATCGCCGCCACGGCGATCAAGCAGCCCGGCAGCGAATCAACGCTATTGCGCAAGGCAGCGCCCTATTCCATTGTATTCGTCATCATCCTGGGATTGATCACGCTGTTGGCATCGCAGGGTTCTCTCGGATTTGTTATCGCCTCCTAAGCCTGCCCTCCACAGCCCGTCCTCCACGATCCCTACTGATCGCACAGAAAGAAAACCAATGAAAGTTGCATTATTTGCCACCTGCATCGGTGATGTGATGTTCCCGCAGGCACCACAGGCCACCGTTCACCTCCTCGAACGCTTGGGATGCGAGGTTGTGTTCCCCGAGGATCAAGCGTGCTGCGGCCAAATGCACGTCAACACGGGGTACTACCCGGAGGCACTTCCCATCATCCGCAATCACATCAATGCCTTCCGGCCCGTGCTGGACGGCGAATGGGATGCCATTATTGCTCCATCTGGATCATGTGTTGGTTCTCTCCGCCATCAGGCCGCGATGGTGGCAGAAGATCAGGGGGACATGACGCTATCGCGCGAGGCCGCCAAGCTGGCAGAGCGAACCTTCGATCTACCTGAGCTTCTCGTGAATGAAATGGGCTTAACGGACGTTGGAGCGTACTTTCCCCATCGCGTCACCTACCACACCACGTGCCACTCCCTGCGCGTGGCCCGCGAGGGAGACGCACCGCTGCGGCTCCTGCAAGCCGTGGACGGCATTGACTATGTTCCGCTTCCCGATGCCGATATTTGCTGCGGCTTCGGCGGAACCTTCTCCCTGAAGAATCCCGAAACCTCCGCATCCATGTTGTCCGACAAGATGGCCAACATCCTGTCAACGGACGCAGAAGTACTGGTTTCCGGCGATTACTCCTGCATCATGAGCATCGCGGGCGGCCTTCAGCGCATACGCGCCGGAATCCGGTCCATGCATCTGGCCGAGGTTCTGGCTGGGACAGAGGAACATCCATGGAATGCTCCGGCAACAACCACGAAGGTAGGCGTGTGAAATGATCGAATCCGTTGAAAAGCTTGCCGATAAGCTCAACCTGAATCCCGCCGAGTGGCAGGAATCCGCCAAAGAGCAAAATGAACTTGGTTGGGCGCCCGGCCACCCGATTCCCGAGGACCCGCTGCGCTGGGGCGATCGCTTCCCGGACGGGGCACGCAAGACACTCAAGAACACCCAGATGCGTCGCAATCTGGGCTACGCCACCACCAAGATCCGCACGAAGCGTGGCACGCGCGTGGAAGAGATGCCCGATTGGGAGGAGCTACGCGAAGCCGGATCCCAGATCAAGCGGAACGTATCAGCTCACCAGATCGAGCTGCTGGAGCAGTTCGAGGAGAACGTCAAGGCGCGCGGCGGCATTGTCCACTGGGCACGGGATGCCGCGGAGGCCAACAAGATCGCCTACTCCATCATCGAAGAGAAGCATGTTGATGAGGTGGTCAAGGTCAAATCCATGGCCACTCAGGAGATCAATTTCAACGAGTACCTCAAGGAACGCGGCATTCAGGCCTGGGAAACCGATCTGGCGGAGATGATCGTCCAACTGTCCGAGGATATGCCGTCCCACATCGTGGTGCCGGCCATTCACCGTAACCGCGCAGAGGTCAAAGCGATCTTCGAAGCCCGAATGGGTGACGCCCCCGAGGGTATGGGTAACGAACCCCGCGAGCTCGCCATGGCAGCCCGCGCACACCTACGCAAGAAGTTCCTTTCCGCGAAGGTGGCCATTTCTGGTGCCAACATCGGAGTGGCCGATACGGGCACGCTGTCCGTATACGAATCCGAGGGCAATGGGCGCATGTGCCTGACCCTGCCTGAAACTCTCATCACCGTCATGGGCATCGAAAAGTTGGTGACCACCTACCGCGATATTGAGGTATTCAGCCAGCTACTCCCCCGTTCAGCAACCGGCGAGCGCATGAACCCCTACACCTCCTTCTGGACGGGGGTAACGCCCGGGGATGGACCTCAAGAGTTCCACTTGATCCTTCTGGACAACGGGCGCACCAACGTGCTCAAGGATCCGGTGGGCCGCGAGGCTCTCAAGTGCATCCGCTGCGGAGCCTGCATGAACATCTGCCCGATCTATCAGCACGTGGGCGGGCACGCCTACCAGTCCGTGTACCCCGGCCCCATCGGCGCCATCTTGACCCCGCAGCTGTTGGGAGCATTCGATCATCACGATCCGGCCTCCACCCTGCCATTCGCCTCCTCGCTGTGTGGCGCCTGCTATGACGCCTGCCCGGTCAAAATCAATATCCCTGACATTCTGGTTCACCTGCGCCACCGCTACACCGAAGCAAACCGCGGAGGAATTCCCAGCGGCTGGGATGTAGGCATGAAGGCAAGCTCCAAGGTGATGAGTTCAGGCAAACTCATGGAGACAGCCGGCAAGGCCATGCCCGCCGGTAATTTCATTGCCGGCCCCGACCACAAGATCGGCCATATCCCGCTTCCCGTGGTGAGCAACTGGACGTTCGTACGCGATGTTCCTGCCCCACCGGCCCAAAACTTCAGGTCATGGTGGAAAGAGCGCGAGGCCAGCGAAGGAGACAACAAATGACCCACACAACCGCGAACCAGTCCATGAGCCCGGCCAAGAGAGAGATCTTCAACCGGATCCGTCAGGCTGGCCCGATTGATGCCCCCGAGATTCCGCATGATTACCGCATGAGTTCCACTGCCTCCCGCGAACAGATCGTTGCGGAGATGGAAGAGGCGCTCATCGATTACACGGCAACAGTCACGCACGCTACCCCGGCAACGGTCCCGGCGGCCATCGAAGAAGCACTGGCGGACAAAACCACCGTTGTGCTTCCTCCCGGCCTACCCGAAGCGTGGGTTGCCGCCGCCGAAAGCTCGAACCGCGAGGTACGGGTGGATGATCCCCCGCTCTCTAAGGACACGCTGGACAATACGGAGGCCGTCCTCACGGGCGCTCGCGCCGCCGTTAGCCTATCTGGCACGATCATGTTGGACGGTTCTCCCGATCAAGGGCGCCGTATCATCACTCTGCTACCCGATTGCCACGTGATTGTTCTGCCGGCAAGCTCCATTTACGCCACGGTTCCCGAGGCTGTTGAACTTCTGGCAGAACATCCAACGCGGCCCACCACGTGGATCGCCGGGCCATCGGCCACCTCGGATATCGAACTAGTTCGTGTAGACGGCGTGCACGGCCCGCGAACACTTCGGGTTATCATCGTGGATGATGCATCCTGAACAGATTACCGATTCCATAGCCTTCCACGCCGAAGGTCCCGTGTGGCACGATTCGTGGGGAGGCCTCCGCTTTGTTGACATGCTGGCGGGCGACCTCCTCACGATGGCAGCCAGCGGTGAAGTTTCGCGCCTGCATGTGGGCTCGCCGATCGCTGCCTTCGTGCGTCCGCGCGCGAGCGGCGGCTACGTGGTTGGCACCGAACGCGGCATCGCTCTATCCGACTCGCCGTTCGCTGCCCCAACCGAATACCGTGAGTTGTGGAGCGAGCCGAACGTCCGAATGAACGAAGGCTGCGTGGATCCGTGGGGGCGCCTGTACGCCGGATCGATGCCATACGATAAGACGCCGGGGGCCGCGAAGTTGTACAGGATTGATGGGGAGGGCTGCGCCGTCGTCGTCGAAAATAACGTCACTACCTCCAACGGAATGGACTTTACAGCGGACGGGACCCGCGCCTACTACAACGATACGGCCACCCGCCAAACGGATGTGTACGACGTAACGGCGGCCGGCGAACTCGCCAACCGGCGCGCGTTCTTCCACACAGGGGAAGGCACCAGCCCGGACGGGTTGGCCGTGGATTCGCGCGGCAACGTGTGGTGCGCGCTCAACCGAAAGGGCACCGTTCGCCTGTACTCACCACAGGCGGAAATCCTCGGCGAATGGAAGCTCCCCTGCCCCGGCGTCACGGCTGTGACACTTGGCGGGCCGGACGGCAAGGACGTTTTCATCACCACCTCCAAGGAGATGGCGGACGTTCCCGGAGCTGGCGCCATCTGGCACATGCGCGCCGAGGTTTCCGGCCAACCCACGAGGGAGTACGCCGGCTAGTGGACGCACTCTTTCCCCTCGATCCGAGTGAGCGGCGCCCCCTCGCCAAGATTGTGGTGGTAGCCGGGCCCTCCGGTTCCGGCAAGACCCGGTTCACCACGCGTTCAGGCCTGCCCGTTGTTTCGTTGGACGATTTTTATTTCGACGGCGATCACCCCGGTATGCCCAACCGCCACGGCATGGTGGATTGGGATTCCCCGCGCACGTGGGATGGAGGCGGCGCCGTACGCGCCCTCGTTGAGCTGTGCACCGCCGGGGAAACCACCGTTCCCATTTATGACATCTCCGCCAACTTGAAAGTGGGCGAACGCCGCGTGGAACTGGATGGCGCCCGCTTCGTCCTCGTGGAGGGTATTTTCGCCCCCGAGGTGGTGGATGCCTTGGCCAGCGAAGGAATCCTCGCGGACGCCATCGCCCTCAAACGCCCGCGGGCCCAAACCTTCTGGTTCCGCCTCATGCGCGATCTGGACGAAGCCCGCAAGCCTCCCATCAACCTCCTGCGCCGCGGCATCTCCCACTTCTTCGCCGAACCCGCCCGCTACACCTACTTCCAATCCAAGGGCCTACGCCTCGTCACCTGGGAAGAAGCCCACGAAGTGCTCACGAACCTGCTGGCGCGGGCGCGATAGATCCAGAGGTTATCGAAGCAGCACAGCGCTGAAGCCCCACCTCAGTACTGCACGCCCTATTCTTGAATGACATAGTCCGGATTTGCAGCGATGTAATCCTTAGCTTCCTGAACGAGATCGTCCCACGCTTCGCGTTGCGCCATAAGCTCGGTACCGTACTCATCAATGACCTTCATTTGATATTCGGCAATAATGTCCGCAAGCCTCGGAGTGAAATCAACCTGATCTTTGCAATCAACAGTCTTTATCGCCATATCGATCTGATCTTCATTAACAGTCCAAAAATCGACCCCTTGCGGATATCCAAGTGCCGAACGGTCAGCTTTCAAACCCTCGGTTTGGAGGCAGGCATCGAACTCATCTATAAGTGTGGTGATTCGCGGATCAGCGGCCACCTTGTCTTGCACCTCGCCAAGCGCAACTGTCCCGGGCCCGTCCGACTGTGCGTCCACGTAGTTAAACTTCAGGTACTCAGGTTCCGAGCCACATAGCTCTGCAAACTCGTCGCGTTGCTCCTGAGTCAGATTCTCGTACGGATTCCCGCTCGGCCCTTCCTCATAATCATCGGGCTTCGGCACGTTCTCATTGAATGTTAGCTCGCCATCGGTCTTCGGATGAACGAAAGCAAACTTCTCCGCAATTGGCATCGTCCACGGACCATAAATGAAAAACACATCTCGGATCGGTTCCTCGGGGGCAACCGGATACGGATCCAACTTCGTGCCACTCTTGTCATAGACACATTTAATAAAGAAACCTTCGGCAGCGCTGGAGACAAGTTCTACCTCATGATCGTCCCATGTCTTCACATAATCTTCAGGCAAGTGAACAACCGCTGTGTCATAATCCACCTCAGCATTGGGATCAATACCGTTAACCTTCGGAGCAGCACTGCTACCATCTTCACCATCTTCACCATCACCGCCACACGCCACTAAACCAAGTAAAGCCACACATGCCACAAGCCCAGCACCGATATATCTACGAAATACCATCATCGCTTCCTTGGGACTCAGTACTGCACAAAAAGGTCAGGATTTGCCGCAATGAAGTCCTCGGCTTCTTGGACCAGAGCGTCAAATTTATCGCGCTCCGCTGTCATCTCGGCCCCGTACTCATCAATAACCTTCATTTGGTACTCAGCGATAATGTCCGCAAGCCGCTGCGTAAAATCAATTTCATCCTTGCACTCGACGGTTTTCATGGCCATGTCCAATTGATCCTCATTGATTACGTCAACATCAGCTTCTTTCGGGAGACCGATCCTGTCCGGATCCGCCTCCAAACCCAACGGGGCGAAACACTTATCCAGTTCGTCCACGAGGTCCTTCGTCCGCCGATCAGCCGCTACCTTGTCCTGTACTTCCTGAAGGCCAATTTCCCCCGGACCCGTTGACTGGACATGTAAGAGGTTGTATTTCGTGTACTCAGGCTCTGAGCCACACAGCTCCGTATACTCGTCTCGTTCCTCCTGAGTCAGTTTTGCATACGGATTTCCACTTGGGGGTTCCACAAAACCCTCAGGGCGCGGCACGTATCCGTTGAAGGTCAGCTCACCGTCCGTCATCGGCAGAACAAACGCGAACTTCTCTGCGATTGGCTTGGTCCACGGACCATAAATAAAGAACACATCGCGAATTGGCTCTTCACGGTCGATAGGGTACGGGTCAAGTTTCGTACCGGTCTTATCGAAGACACACTGGCTAAAGACACCCTCACCTGCGCTGCTGATCAATTCCATATCATGGTCTCGATCGAGAGTCGTCAGAGGCTCCGCAGGAAAATACACAATCCCCGTGTCGTAGTCCAACTCAGCATTCGGATTAATACCCGTTACTTTGGCAAGATTTGTTTCGGATTCTTCTGCATCTCCACAGGCAGCGAGACCAAGAACCAGCGCCACTGATGCCGCCGTGGCAACAGCCTTCTTGAACGAAAACATAACAATACCCCTCCTTCGGTGAGGATGGCACCGCCGATTGGCAGTGCCAACCACACCCCCCACAAAAAACACACACAAACAAAATATTACCCCGTTGTAACTAAAAAGAACAAATAGAATATTAAAAGCCACCTTCGAAATAA